>DMZB01000127.1 GCA_003482405.1 Lactobacillus sp.
AGAACATCTAGTGCAATAAACGCTCCAAAAAGACCAAAGATGGCGGTACTCGCACCAGCTGACAGTCCTTGTGGCTGGAAAAACAGGCTCCACACATTGCCGGTTACACCACTAACTAAGTAAATAATTAGTGTGCGCCAGTGGCCAAACATCGTTTCGACAAAGCGACCCAAAAAATACAAAGTCACCATGTTCAACGCGATGTGTTCTAGTGTCACATGAATGAACATCGGCGTAATTAAACGCCACCACTGGCCAGCACGAACTGCTGGACCAAACATCGCTCCTGCTTGATAAAGTGACTGCGCTGAAAATGCGCTAAACAAAGAAATACCTTGCAAGTGAAAGCGCACCAGCATCCATAAGAATACCAGCACATTCACAGTCACTAAACTCACTGTCACCGGCGAATTCTGCTTAAACCGCTGCCAAAAGCGCATCAGTCGGCCTCCTTTAACGAAATAATCTGCTTTATTTTAATATCAAATGAATCTGGTGTCCATGACACCTTCTTAAATCGTTGGGGAGAAAGCGCCAGACTAACTGTTTCACCGTGATAATTAGCTAAGTAACGGTCATAATAACCGGCCCCAAAACCAATTCGGCTGCCATCGTCAGCAAATGCCACTCCTGGTACAACCAGTAATGCCATGGCGTCTGCATCAATGACCGTGCCGCCAACCGGCTCTTGAATACCAAACGAGGTGGTTTCAAAACTCACACCTGGGCCTAACGTGACAAATCCCATTTGCCGATGTGGAAGTGTTCTCGGAACTGCGACTTGCTTGCCGGCAGCTAATGCTTGGGCAATCAACGGACGCGTATCCAGTTCAATCGCCGTGCTCATCGTCAGTCCAATAATAGCTGCTTGTTGCCACATTTGGCTGCCAACCAGCCCGTCGACAAGTTGCTGGCTTTCTGTTGATTTTTGAGTCGCATTCATGTGCGTCAACGCGGAAATAACCTGTGTTCTAATCACTTCTTTAGTTGTCATATCATACCCTCCGAGAGCCCTTAGCAGCCCAAAGCCACAATTACCAATACAGTACCGATGGTAACAAAAAAGCACCCGAGATAATCCCAGGCGCTAATCAGTCATTACTTAGTTTCACGGTGCAAAGTAACTTTGCGATCGTGAGGGCAGTACTTGTTTAATTCGATCCGGTCTGGATTGTTGCGCCGATTCTTTGATGACAAGTATGTTTGCCGACCACATTCGGTGCATTCTAAGGTAATGTGTACGCGCATCTTTAACCCTCCACTCTACTTAAAAATTGGCGAAGACGCCTCAACTCGAACAAGTTTATCATTTATTTTACTAAAAGACCAGTACTTTCTTAGTTTTGATTATTTATACCCATCGGAACTTTGAATATCTTTCCAATACAAGTTATAAATATCAGCCGCCATCGTTTGGTTGACCAGATAAGAAGCATTGTCTTCCGGCAGTCCTGGCACAGCAACCGCAACGGCAACTTGCGCATTATCGGTTGGTCCATAAAGGATAATACTTGAGGTAACTGTTTGCTTACCATTAACAAACGTTTCAGCAGTCCCAGTTTTTGCGACAATACCAGGCTTCAAGTTGGTCAACACAGACGCACCAGTTTTATGAGCAGATGACCCATTGACAACCTGCCACATACCTTGCTTAACGATTTTCTTAGCGGCTGCGCTGGCAGTCACGTAGTTCAACACTTTAGGCTGTGCCTGATATTCAACATTGCCCAAGCCACCATTCTTGCCAGTTCCACGAATTTGCGAAACGAGGTATGGTTGCATTCGGGAACCGCCATTGGCCAACGTGGAGATGTACTGTCCTAATTGTAAGGTCGTATAAGCATCATAGTTACCAAATGCTTCAACCAGTGCTGATCCGATATTAGAACGGCCAGACAATCCTTTCAGCCCAGCAGATTCACCTGGTAGATCAATACCAGTCTTAACGCCTAGACCATATTGACTGAAGTTATTACGCAAGGTCTGAAACATTGAACTTGGTAATCCGTTAATCGAAGCGCCTTGAGAATATTTAAAGCCAACCATCTTCATCGCAACCTGCACGGCATACGAGTTTGAAGATTCTTCCAAAGCAAGTGCCGCATCCATTGGGAAGGCCCCGTTTTGGTTCCAGTCAGTCGTAATTTTAGAGGTCCCTGTTAAAATAATTGGTTGGTCGACTAACGTGTTGTTTGTCGGTGTGATTGCACCAGATTCAAAACCACCTGTCAGCATTGCGGGTTTCACCACAGAACCCATAACGATCGGTTGATTAATCGCCCCAAGCGCATCGGTGGTCACTTTGCCCGTGTTGGGATCTCGAGAATCGCCAGCCATAGCAAGTACTGCACCGGTCTTTGGATTCATAACGACAGCATAGGCACCTTGACAAGTACTACCTGGCAGCCGTTTATCAATCACCTTTTGAACTGCATCCTGAAATTTAGAATTAACGGTTAGGACCAAATTGGAACCTTTAGCACCGGCATATTCCTTTGTCTCTTTGGTAATTTTGCTACTATTGCTAACTTCCACTGAAGTCCGCGACTTAGTGCCTCGCAGAATCGGTTCGTAAGCTTTCTCCAAATAACTGGAACCAACGGAATCATTACGTGAATAACCCTGTGAAAGTAGTATGTTCACTTCATCAGCAGGTAGTCCCTGTTTTTCACTGGTGACCGTCCCAACAAAACTCTTCACTGAATTTCCAGCCGGATATGAACGTGACCAGCTTGTGGACGTCTTAACACCGGGCATTTCTGACATATGTTCACCAATTTCAGAAACCTCAGTTGGTGAGACATTGGTTTCTTTAATATATGTCGTCGACAAGGCGTAGGCACCGTTCATTTTGGTAAAAATTGCCGCAGCATTTTGTTGTGCACCAGAAAGATCCGGTTTGTGTCTCATTACGTATGCCTGTTGGGCACTTTGCAAGGCAGTTGCACTCATCGCACTTGCCTTAGCAATTTTTGCAGTTACTGCAGTCGCGTTTTTAGTATTAGCCAAATAGTAAATTGCTTCTTGACGATCCGTCAGCGTATCGGTCGGCACTGTCAAAAATTTGCCAAGCTTATTTGATACCTTGTACATATCTTCGGCCGTAACGTTGATGCCCTTCGTATAACTGATTGCCTGGTGGGCCTCATTGCCAACCAGTACCTTGCCCGTGGAGTCATAGATCATACCCCGCTGGACGTTATTAGTTTCAATTGTATTATCGGTTCGGTTCACTTCTGCTTTAAACATGGCCCCGTTTTTAAGTTGTAAATAGGCCATTTGAAAGGCTAAGGCTGCCAACAGAACAAACACAATCACCAAGAGCAAATTCAGTCGAAACGGAATTCTTGTCGTTTGATCGTCATGATTAGTTTGCGTTTTTCTGCGCTGAATAAACTTATTAAACACTGGATCCTCAACCATCCTTATCTAAATTAGCATGACACATCATTTTGCGAAATTACATAAAATTTTGGCAAAGTGCTTTGCCGTCTGAAAAGTATCGTCTATCATTGTATAGGAAGTCGCCGAAAAGCTAAAGTGGCCCAGCCAAACTTTATTTTTTTTGAAAGAAAGGAATCATCAACATTCATGATTAGACATGCAATTCAGAAATATTGGCCACTGTTACTCAGCTTTTTTGTACCCAGTCTTTTTATGCTCATTTATTTTGCCAGTCGTGGCATGGCTCCCTTTGGCAGCAGCTCCCTACTCACTGTCGATATGGGACAGCAATACATAGATTTTTTTGCGTTCTTTAGAAACACATTATTACATCATCCGGGCAGTTTTTTCTACAGCTTCAGCAAAGCGCTGGGCGGTGAAACCACTAGTTTGTGGGCCTACTACTTAATGAGCCCGTTTATCCTGCTACTCTTGCCATTTAGCAAAGGTAGTCTGACAACCGGTGTTTTGTTTGTCACCGTGGCCAAATACGGCGCCGCAGGACTAAGTATGGCGTGGACCCTGAAACGTTTGCATTTGCAAACAAGCTGGCGGTTACCACTATTTGCAACGACGTATGCCATGTCGGGCTGGACAATAGCCAATCAATTAAATCTCATGTGGTTAGATGCGCTCATTGTGTTGCCGCTAGTTATCTTTGGTTTAGAACGACTGGTTAATCAACATCGTTGGCTACCCTATGTGAGTTGGCTGTCGGTGGCACTAATCGTTAATTATTACATGGCGTTCATGATCAGTTTGTTCACCATTCTCTACTTTTTGTTTAGTAGCGTCTGGCATTGGCTGGCATGGCGTGAGTTTACGCTCAACGCTTGCCGTTACGTCGGCGCATCAATCTTAGCCGGTGGCATCGCTGCCTTTGTGTTGTTACCAACCTACTTTGCACTTCAGTTAAGCAAGGCCAGCTATACTCTGACGAAGTTCAAATGGACTTGGGACTATGCGCCGTGGAAGATGCTGGGCAAACTCTATCCCGGTGGGTTTAATTTTGCCCAGATGCCTAAAGGTCAACCAAATCTGTTCGTGGGTGCCATCGTGCTCATTTTAGCAATTGCCTTTTTCACTGAAAGTCAATTTCACTGGCCAGTGAAACTCACTGCTGCGCTGATAACGGTATTCTTTATTTTATCCGTTTCATTTACACCATTAAATCTGCTGTGGCACGCCGGTCAGTTTCCGATTTGGTATCCGTATCGTTTTTCATACATCGTCAGTTTCTGGCTGATTTGGCTGGCGGCCATCAGTTGGCGCCCACAAAGACAATTAAACTGGTGGACGATTAGTTTAGTCACCACGTTACTGTTCGTGACAGACGGTTATTTGTTTTTTGAAATGCACCATCTCAATTTTTTAACAACTGGGCAATTACTAACTGGCTCAGCCATGATGTTGATTGGCCTCATCTGCTTATCGCCACTTGCACATCGTTTCAGCTGGCTCTTAATGGTTATTCCATTTCTCACTCTCGCCGACATGGGCACAAATGCTGTTTTATCATTAAATAAAATTAGCTACGTACCTCAAAAACAGTTTTCTGTCTACACGGATATTCTTGATCAAACGAGTCAAGCAACCAAAAAAATTGACTCGGGAATGTACCGTATCGGGACTACTTTTCAACGAACCAAGGATGATCCAATGCAAGGCGATTATTTCGGCGGTGCTCATTTTGGTTCCACTCTGGAGCGCAAAACGACCGGATTTTACGACTTAACCGGTAATCCTGACGGCGATGGCTTTGTCACCTATGCAAATGGCACGGAATTCATGGATGCATTACTCAATATGAAGTACTTTTGGTCCGCTAATGACATTCCTCAAGTTGGTCACAACTCTGACTATAAATATATGCCAACCTTGACTAGAAAGCCTGATCTTCACGATTATGTGGACACAAAACAGTTGCCGCAAACCACCATCACGCGGAATCCGAACACCTTGGGGATGGGTTTCATGACAGCCAAGCAAACCTTGTCCGTGAAGCAGATCATCCATGATCCCATTTCCAATCAAAATCAGCTATGGAATGCCTTTCTCGGCCAGGATAATCAAAATCGGTTATTTACGGCGGCCAACTTTAACGGTGTCACATTTACTAATACCAATCGTCTTACAAATATCACTGGCGCCACGTTAACTAAACAAAACCCTCATAAGTCAGCACGGATGACACTAACCTTTACCCCTAGAACTAATGATGCGTATTATCTGTCACTGGGTGCCAATCTACAGAAGGACAATGTCAAGATTCTGTTGAATGGCCAACCACTCGCACAGTATCAAACCTTCCGCAACACGGTCTTAGTTAATCTGGTCAATCAGCAACAGGACCAACCACAAAAAATTACATTTATTCTCAAGAAAAATGCGCTTTGGCTTCAAAACGTAACCCTTTATCAACTGCCACATACGCAGTTTGAGCAAGGCATCAGCCAACTTCAGCAACACCCGCTAAAAATCGCCCATTGGTCACAAACACAAATTGAGGGCCGAATCGTAGCCACAAAGACGCGGCCAGTTCTGATGACAAGCATTCCAGCCCAAGCCGGTTGGCAGACGTTTGTTGATGGTCATCGTGTGAAAACACACGTTGTCGCCGATGAGTTCCTGGCTCTTTCCCTAACGCCTGGGCCACACCGTATTACCTTTCGCTACCGCACCCCTTACCTGATTTTAGGAATTATTCTTTCAATTATCAGCTTAATTGTTCTGAATGTGCTTGTACTTG
>DMZB01000304.1 GCA_003482405.1 Lactobacillus sp.
CTTCCATCTTCGCTGTCTATGGCATCATTTCAGTCCTGGCCATCGTTTTTGTCAGCAAATTTGTGTTTGAAACAAGAGGCCGTAGTCTTGAAGATATCGAACAGGAACTACACCAACGTGCAAAGTAGGTCAAAAATATGATAACAAGTGATAAAACGAGTTTTGATCAATATAAAGGACAAACAATTAGCAAGTTTTCTTTAATTAATTCACACGGAACCCGCATTTCGGTTCTTGATTTTGGAGCAACATGGTTTGAATATACACTACACAGAGTTGACGATACTTTTCAGAATGTACTCTTAAACGAACCTGACATTGCGCACTATCTCAATAATCCCTTTTATCTAGGGGCTACAATCGGCCGTGTTGCCGGTAGAATTGGTAATGGTCGCTTTCAGTTAGATGGCAAAACATTTTTACTTCAACAAAATGAAGGAACGACGACGTTGCATGGTGGTCCGAATGGATTCGCCTATCAAAATTGGACTGGCAAAATTGTCACCGATGCTCAGGGAGATGATTCCCTACAATTCTCCCTAACAGCTACTCAAACGATGGACAGTTTCCCGGGTACAATGCATGTTACGACCACATACACGCTCGACGAAAACGATCAGGTTACCATCGTTTACGAAGCCACAAGCGATAAGGACACGCTCTTCAGTCCGACTTGCCACGCATATTTCAATTTAAATCGAGATCAGCAAAACGTTCGTAATCATCAAATCAAGAGCAACGCTGAAACTGTCGAAGCCTTAGATGAAAGGCATGTCCCTAATGGAATCTTGTCTCCCTTGCAAAAAGACATGTATGATTATCACGACTTTGTTAGTGTTGGAGATGCCATCGACGCAATCATTTCGGCCCACCAAGGTGCAGGCATTGACGATACTTTTTCAACGCCAAACGGTTCAGATGTTTTCATTCGTGATGATCAAACGCACTTAGTACTGCGAACTACCGGTGACCGAAACGGTGTCACAATCTTTACGGCCAATGGCTTCAATGCAAATATGCAAACAAACAAGGGTGTCGGTAGACCATTTTTAGGACTCGCCGTGGAACCCCACATTCTTTCAAACGCTATTAATCTGAAAGGTTTAGGCAACATGGTTCTCAAAGCGAACACCACACAACGTTATTCTGCGCACTATCATGTTTATGAAGAAGGAGGGGCCACTCAATGAATTATGTTTTGGGCGTTGATTTAGGTACCAGTGCTGTCAAAGTTTCTGCGGTTACCCCAACAGGGACCATTGCTGCTCAAGAATCGTTTGACTACCCTTTAAGTCAGCCACTTCCAGGATATAGTGAACAAAATCCTGAAGATTGGGTGTCAGGAACCACCGTAGCCATTGTGAACCTGATTTTAAAAGATGGTCTAAAGCCAGCGGAGATCAGTAGTCTTAGCTTTTCTGGGCAAATGCACGGCCTCGTTCTGCTCGATAAAAATTCTCAGGTGCTACGTCCCGCTATTTTATGGAATGACACACGGGCAACGGCTCAACGTCAGGAAATTGAAGAAAAATTAGGTTCTCAGTTCGAAGCAATTACTAAAAATGAGCCACTGGAGGGATTTACGCTACCAAAGCTGCTGTGGGTCAAAGAAAATGAACCAGACATCTACCAGCAAGCAACTACATTTCTTACACCAAAGGATTATGTGCGTTATAGAATGACCGGTAATTTGGCCATTGATTTTTCAGATGCAACAGGTACCGTCCTTTTGGATTTAAATACGGGACAATGGAGCAAAACAATCTGTGATGCTTTAGACATCGACATTAATTTGTGCCCACCTTTGATCAAATCGACAGACCTAGCCGGTCACATTACGACGAGCTATGCTGCATTTTCGGGATTATCAACTAAAACCAGCGTTTTTGGCGGTGCCGCCGATAATGCGGCAGGTGCTGTTGGTGCTGGTATTATCAATGACAATAATGCAATGGTTAGTATTGGCACATCTGGCGTCGTACTGAAAAGCGAACCTCAATTACCCGATTATCAGGGCACATTACAGGTGGAAGATCATGGCATTCCAGGACGCTATTACTCTATGGGTGTAACGCTCGCTGCAGGTTATAGTCTCAATTGGTTCAAACGTACCTTTGCGGCCAATGAAAGTTTTGAGCGTTTAACAGCTCTGGCATCCCGACAGCCAATTGGTGCTAATGGTCTGCTTTTCAGTCCTTATATTGTTGGTGAGCGTGCACCATACGCAGATAGTGATATTCGCGGCAGCTTTATTGGTATTGACGGCACACAGCAATCAGCCGACTTTACACGTGCTGTTATGGAAGGCATTACATTTTCGTTTATGGACTTATTAAACGTCTATCAGGATAATCAGTCACCGGTAACACACATCGTTTCCATCGGTGGCGGTGCCAAGAGTGCATTTTGGTTGCAAATGCAGGCCGATATTTTTAATTTACCGGTTACCAGTCTTGTTAACGAACAGGGACCAGGTTTGGGTGCAGCGATGATTGCAGCAATGGGACTGGGCTGGTTTAAAGAATGGCAAACTTGCGTAGATACTTTCGTGCACTATGGTAAAACTTACTATCCAGACGATGCATCACATCAACTATACCAACAGTATTATGCCGTTTATCATCAACTCTATCGGGCAACCAAATCGCTGACTAAACAATTATTAGACATTCGACGGCAACAAAACCATGCTGAATGACAGTATCGCGACGACTAATAATATTAGTATTCAAAAAGCATAAACTAGATTTGCCTTTCTTGGTAAAGTCAAGTTTATGCTTTTTATTTTGGCCGTTCCTGATCTGAATAATAAACCGGCGCAGAGATAGAGAAGGGCTGGTCGTGCAGCCACTGCTTAATTTGGACACCTAGTTTTCGTCCCATCGGTACCGCTGCGTCAATTTGTGCCTGCGAGATGTGATCCACATGAATTCCGGATGTAATCGTACAGCTGCCCCGTAAAACTGACTGAATCTGTTGAGCCAGTTGTTCACCAACGATATTGTCTTTATGAAATCGGCCATCATGACTAGGATACTTGATCGTTTGTAAGCCTGTAGTCGCCGTTAACGTTGTCACATCCCCAATATGCGGATGGTCACCACCAGTCACGACGATGAGTATATCAGGTCCAATAGTGGTCACGGCAGCTTGAATTGTGTAACCCTGCTGAGTTGTTTGAAACGTCTGCGTAGTCATCAAGCCATCCCCTTCCATCGTTGATCCACATTATTCTCAATGTGTAAGGCATCTAACAACTTCATCGTTTGATGATCGACTAAATCTTGAATTGTCTTTGGATGATTGTAAAACGCAGGAATTGGTGGAATCATTTGAACGCCCAAACGTGCCAATTTTGTCATGTTCTCAAGATGAATCGCACTTAGTGGTGTTTCTCGAGGCACAATGACAAGTTTGCGCTGTTCTTTAATCGTCACATCAGCAGCGCGGGCAATTAAGTTGTCGCCATAACCGGCCGCAATGCCCGCAATCGTCTTCATGCTGGCGGGCACAATTACCATTCCGTCGTGCAAAAATGATCCGCTTGCAATTGTGGCGCCCTGATCATTGATGTTGTACGTATAGTCAGCCAGTGCCTTAACGTCTGCTAATGACAGTTCTGTTTCCAATTCCAGGTTTTTCTTGGCCCACGTACTCATTACCAGGTGCGTTTCAACGTCTGCATATTCCTTCAGCGCCTTCAGTAGCGCAATTGCGTAAATTGTCCCTGATGCCCCGGTAACCCCAATCACAATTCGTTTCATACTTTGCCTCCTCATTACCCTTACTTGTGTGACCAAACCCCACTAAGGCAAAACGACCACACTATTTCAAATATTTTTGCCAGTCTTTCACTTCCATAAACTGGGCGCGAACAAACTGATCTTTCATATCAAATGGAACCGTTCCATCTAAGATCATCTTGGACGACATCCCCGTGATTCGAATCGACTTAGGATCATACTGTGGTCGCTCGGATGGATCCAACGGATGGTTGCGCATATCTGGCAAAACGACAATGTCCTGGTCCGCTTGAAAACGTGTATTCAAAGTCCAAATCACATCGTTCATATCAAAAATATCCACATCATCATCCACAAGAATGACCGTTTTTAGTTCTTTAAACGCTGAAAACGCCAGTAACGCCGCTTGCCGCTGAATGCCTTCGTCAGCCTCATTATCCTTGTGAATCTGCATGATCGTCATCAATTTTCCGCCACCAGCCGGCGGGTTGTACACATTTAACACTTTGCCGGGAATGGCCCGATTAGTTAGTGAAAGAATGCTGGCCTCAGTTGGTACGCCAGCTAAGTTCACGTGTTCTTCACTTGGCCCAATGACCGTTTGCATAATCGGATGATCTTTGCGATGAGTCACCGCTTTAACTTTGATGACTTGCACAGCAGGATTCGCATCACCGTCATACCCGGGAAATTCTGGCATTGCTTTGCCAGTATGTGTGTTGATATCTTCTTGAATGCGTTCGTTTGGCATGATGTAGCCTTCAATGGTGAACTCAGAACGCGCAATCGCCTTCTCATCCACGCTGACACCATCGACGAGTTGCACCGGTTCTTGGCGAATCGCTCCAGCTACTCCTAGCTCGTTATAACCAAGTGGTGTGGTCGGTGGCTCAAACGTTGCACCTAGTGTAATGGCTGGATCCAGACCAATATTGATGGTGACTGGCATCGGCTGATTGGCCTTTTCATATTCGTCAGCAAACGCCCCAATGTGCCGCCCGCCAGGCATGATGAAAATTCCGATGGTATCCTTGTCTTCCAGCACCATCCGGTGAATCGTCACATCGCTCATGGTTTTATCCATGTTAGAACCGTAAACCAGCCCCATCGTAATGTACGGTCCAGCATCATACTCAGTATTCGTTGGCGCAGCAATGAGTTTGCGAATATCAAAATCGGGATCATCAACGCGATGAATCACCTCGTGAGCTGGCGCATTAGTTTCATCGACCATTATGGGAGCGATTGGGTGTTCAACGGAATCATTCAAAAATTGACCCAATGCTTGATAATCGTGATGAAACATCAATCCAGTCCGTTTGCGACTAGCAAGTAGTCCAATTAAAACGCGGGTGTCCGCAAATCCCTTAACGTTATTGAACATCATCGCGGGCCCTTCCTGAGTTGGCCGCATCACTGTCCCACCAGCACCAATATACCGATACACCCCGGACAATTCTGCATTAGGGTCAACGGCCTCATTTGTTTCATGATACTGCCCTGGTTCATCTTTTAATTCGTTTAACACTTTTCTCAAATCGTATGGTTCGTTTGTCATTGCAATTACTCCTTTCGTACATTCAACATTGCTTTATGTTGATTAGCTTACGTTGTCTGCACGTTGTGAACAAATCGCGTTTGTTGTATCGTTATTCCTAAATGGAATAGAAAGGACGACCCATCATGACAATCGAAGATTTAAAAGCGTTCGTTGCAGTTTACAAAACAAACAACGTGTCAAACGCTGCCGTTATGCTACAAATGACTCAATCAGCGCTTTCCAAACGTTTGAAAAGCTTGCAACAAGAGGTAAACGCAGAATTGATCAGCACGACCAACCGGCGAAATCTTCAAATTACAGAAAGTGGCGAGACGTTTTATCATTATGCTCAACAATTACTCAGTCAGTACAACCAAATGCGGGATGCCGTTTCAACCGTTGAAGATTTGCGGCATGGCAGCATTCGTGTCGGCAGCGTACCAGTAATGTCCCAGTATGGTATGATGCGCGCCCTAACAAGTTTTATGCACGACTATCCTGAAATTAATATTCAACTACAAGAAACCGAAGGGCAGCGCATCGTTTCAGCCCTCCAATCCCAGCTACTCGACGCCATTATTATTCGCGATTTAAACACCACGTATCTTCAACATGCCAACTTAACCCGTGTCAATCTACTGACAGATGAGCTGGTTGTCATTCTGCCGGCCAATCATCCCCTCGCCAAAAAAGCGACGGTATCCATTGCCGACTTAGCCGACAACGAATTCACGTCGCTTCCACAGGGTTCCGGTGTTTACGAAACCTTGCTCAAACTATGTAAAACAGCCGGTTTCACACCCGCCATTCATTTTGAAAGCACACATATTGAAACGATCCTAAGCGTCGTGACCAATTCTCACCAATGCACTTTATTGTTTAAACAATCTGCCCTGCCGTTTATGACTGATCAACTCGTCATGCGCGCATTGACCACGCCAGTCACTAGCCAATTACAGTTTATTTATGACGGCAATCAACAAAATGCGGCTGTACGGCGGTTATTGCAGTATATACAACGCGATATACGAATTAATAAATAGCCGGCATGGTCAAAGCTTTCTCCTGTTCCAAACACGCACTAACCAAAAATTGCAATGGATCTGATTTACTGATTGTCTTTCGATAAATAATACTAAAATCCAGGGTTAATACCGATGGTGGGAACTCAAGTATGTTGATGTCGTCCCTGTTCGATAACTTTCTAGCACTAATGATATCAATGGTTACACATCCTAGACCCATCAAAGCCATCTGTATAGCTACTTTGGAATCGGCCACTTCCACACGATTTTCGACTTGTACACCATTGTCGCGAAACGCATTGTCAACAACAGCAACAAACCGCGACTCGCCAACAATGCGAATAAACGGTTCTCCATTCATTTGATTAATGGTCTCAGTCGTTGCCATTCGCCAAAACTGTCCTTTTCTAAACAGTCTCGAAGTCTTGGGTACCAAAATAACTAACTGCAATCTACCAAGAGAATTGGTCACAACTTTAGGATTGTAGAATGTTTTGCCAATAAATAGATCCATTTGTCCGTCCGGAAGTAACTTTTGAGCCACAGATGTTTTAACTTCCTGCACACTTAAATGCATTTGTGGAAACCTGTGATAAAAGCCAGGCAATAGGCTTGTAAACCAGCTTGCACCAAGTGGTTGATTAACTCCGAGAGTCAAAGCTCCCGATTCGAATTTTCCGAAGCTTAGCATTTCTTGCTTCATCATTTGGTTTAATTGGGTCTGTTTCTTTAAGTATGAAAGTAAACGCTCCCCTGCATACGTCAATCGAATCGGCGTGGTCCGCTCAATCAGTTTTACGTTAAATTGTCGTTCGGCATCACCAATTTGACGACTTATGTATGGTTGGCTAAGAAATAAATCCTTTGCTAATGCTGTCAATGTCGTAGATTGATTGACCGTTGCTAAAATATCCATTAAACGATTTTTCATAGCATTTCCTCTTTACCCTGTCCATTAAGCGTAGTGTACCATGGTCAAAGAATCATTACACTTTTGTTATGAATCCTTGAAAAAAATAGTATTTTATCTTTTTGTGAAAACGATTACATAATAGACCATACGAATAAATACTATTGTCGATTAACAGTAAAGAGGTTGTTAATATGGAAAAATCAAATGCTTGGGACGCAACTTATGACACCATCGTGCTCGGTTTTGGTGGTGCAGGAGCCACAGCAGCACGTTTTGCAGCAGATGCAGGTGCGCATGTTTTAATTGTCGATTCAGCCCCAAATGGTCATGAAGGTGGTAATACAAGATATGCGGCGCAGCTTTTAGGTACTAGTGATAACTTTGAAGAAACCAAAAAATATTATAAGGCCTTAACTTATCCGATGAACTTAGATGAAGAGATGATTGACACTTACGTTCGCGGGATGACACACATGCGTGACTACGTGCGCAACTATTTAAATGTTGAGCCTATTAGTACCAAAGAAAATCTTTTAAAAGATAAACACCCTTCCGCACTTGAAAAGGCTGTTCATGAATACCCAGAGTATCCCGGTGCAGAAAGCTTTGACTACACAACAGTGCATCATGGCATGTTTGATAGCGCGTTATGGCAAATTCTTCGCCAGAAAGTTCTCGACCGCTCCTCACTTATTGACGTTTGGCTTTCTTCTGCAGCAAAACACCTTATTCAGGATTCGAAAACCAAGACAATTACTGGTGCTCTCATCCATCGAAATAATCACGATATTCGTGTTCAAGCAAGAAACGGTGTTGTTCTTTCCGTTGGTGGCTTTGAAAACAATCCGCAGGCTATCCAAGACTATCTAGGAGTTTCACAGCTGCCCATTTTAGGTAGTCTGTATAATCAAGGTGATGGCATTAGAATGGCTGAGGAAGTCGGTGCAGATCTTTGGCACATGAATAATTATGAGTCGCTCGGTTTTCTATGTGGCATGAGTTTTAAATCCAAAACTGGCAACCGCGCACGATTAAACCTGACTACTAAAAATCATCTTTATTCAGGCAGTATTATGACGATTGCAGACGACGGTAGCCGCTATTTTAGAGAAGACGAACCTAACCGGCATGGAAAATTATACGATCACGGTACGTGGCGCATGCCAAAAACGGCGATTCATCCCCACTTACTCTTTGATAAAACACAATATGAACAATTCCGTCACCAAGACTGCTTACCGTACACTGATTTCTTAAACGATCTAATCAGTGCCCCAACACTGTCAGAATTAGCGGTCCAAATCAATGTTGACGCCAACATTGTCAAACAGACTGTCAACGAATTTAATACGTTTGCGGATCAAGGAGTCGATTATGCCTTTCACAGAGACCCACAAACTATGCGTAAATTTGACGATGGACCATATTATGCCATCGAACTTACACACGTGATTTTGAACACACAAGGCGGTCCACGTCGAAATGCACGAGCTCAAATACTAGACACAAATCAAGAACCAATCCCACATTTGTTTGGAGCTGGTGAGCTGGGCGGCATATCAACTAATCAGTATCAGGCTGGTTGCAACCTTGCAGAATGTCTAATCTTTGGCAAGATTGCCGGTGAAAATGCAGCCAAACCTTCACACTATTCTTCTGTGGAAGCTAAGGAAACTGCTGCCGATGCCACATCCAGTGCTAGTCAAAAGTCTTCGACACCATCAACTAATAACAATGATCTACTCAATACTACTTCCAACGAGGAGATTCCACTTAAACGCAATCAATATTTGGGAATTAGCAATACCGGCATTGGTGGTGAGGTCGTTGCCCGAGTCACGTACGCAGATGAACAGTTAACCGATGTCGAAATAATACGCCAAAGTGAAACGAGTGAAATCGGGGGGCAAGCAGTCAGCGAGCTACCAAAAAGGATGGTTGCAGAAAACACGTTTGATGTTGATGCCGTGACAGGTGCATCCGTATCCAGCCATGCAATCAAAGAAGCAGTCAAAAATGCCATCCTTCAAGCAACTAATACCGTTGTTAAGTGAGACCCAATATAGCACCAATTTTATTCGAAACGCGAAGATCTTTCATGTGAGGCTACTAAAATGAATAATCAAGTTAACCACGTCGGTAATGCTTTCAGTGAACTAATGAAAATTAGGGCAGGTAAACCTATTAGTGCAGATGAACTAAATATCATAAAGGGCACACCATTATTTAAAACGCCCTTTCTCGTTAACGAAACCGTGACTGATGTCTTGGCGGCACGGGCAATTGCAGCTAATGATCTATGGGAACTGCGTACTGGTCACCGCCAAAAAATCAGCATTGATCAAGAAGTTGCGGCTGCGACTTGTTTAGGTGGCACTGATGCTACATTAAAAAAGAATGCTGATGGCACGTATGAACCTATAACCACAACGCCAGAGTTTTCAAAGATGGTATCTATCACACAACCCTGGGAAACAGCCGACCATCGATACTTCTTACCGCACTTCAATTTGCCTAATCTTGAAAAACGCGTTCTAAATGTCTTGAACTGCGAGGCAACGCCAAATTCAGTTGCAAAAGCTGTTCATAGCTGGAATGCTACAGATTTGGATCGAGCCATTGCCGATGCACACGCATGTGGTGGCATTGCCTTTACCAAAGAAGAATGGCTTCACCACCCACAAGGTCAGTATTTAAATAGTCGTCCCGTCGTCGAAATAACAAAAATTGCAGATGCAAAGCCTAGATCATTTTCAAAGGTCAACGAATCATCCTCGCCACTCGCCAGTATAAAAGTTTTAGATCTCACGAGAATACTGGCTGGTCCTACTGCGAGTCTCAGTTTGGCCGAACATGGCGCTGATGTGTTGATGGTCACAAGTCCAAATTTGCCACAAGTACCTGCGTTTGTCCGAGATACGAGTCATGGAAAGCGAAGTGTCTTTTTAGATTATACAAATCGTACTCAGACTCAAACCTTAAAGAGGCTGGCAGGAGATGCCGATATTTTCGTTGAAGGCTATCGTCCTGGCGCAATGTCTCGACATGGTTTCAGTCCCAGTAGCCTCGCTAAAATTCATCCTGGAATAATTTATGTTAGTGTCAATTGTTTTGGTACTGGCGGTCCTTACGCCAGCCGTGCTGGTTGGGACCAAGTTGCACAGGCTGTTACTGGCATGTGTTCAACTCAGGGTAGCTTAACAGGTGCAGAACACCCTGTCCTCGCACCCGTGTTCATGTGTGATTTCTTAACCGGATATCTGGCTGCCTTTGGGGCCATGATTGCCTTACAACGTCAAATAAGTGAAGGTGGCTCTTATCACGTAGCTGTATCTCTTTGTCAGTCAGCAATGCTGTTGCAACGAGAAGGCATCACAAAAGCCTTTGAAACTGCTACGGGACGTTTGACTCCGGATAAGTTTGAACAATATGCAGTTTGCGATAACGATACAATTTACGGAGACCTTAAATCACTTGGTCCAGCAATTAAAATGAGTGAAACACCTCTAACTTGGAAAAATTCGACACCTGCATTAGGTAGCGCTCAGGCCGTCTGGTTGTGACACCTATATATGCATAGAAACTCAAAATCGTCATTGCATGTGCAATCACATACAATGACGATTTTTAAATCCAGATTTAATTATGAATTTAAGTTACTCCGAAATATGCTAAATGTGAATCGTCCTCACACGTTTTTACCAACTTTGGCCTTCAATTCGGACAACGTGCTGATGAACTCCTGCTGAATCTTGTTTGGCAAAAAACGTTTGCGGACTACTAACGACATGTTGAAGCGCTCAGGTAACGGATCATCGAGCACCAGTGAAACGACCCCATCACTTGGCTGCACGGCATCGTCCACAAGCAGACTGACACCGAGGTTGGCCCGAACCAACCCCTTAATGAGTGATAGCGTTGGCGTGCTGTAAACCACCTTTGGCGTGAAGCCAGCAAAATCGCTGTACGCTTTCAACGCTTGGGGATGCACGAATTTCCCGGTCATGGTCACAAAATCGTCTCGTTCCAGTTGTTCAAACGAAATGTGGCCTGCCCCAGCTAACGGATGTTCTTTGCTAACAATCGCACGAAATGGATGTGCTGCTAACAGCGTGATGTCGAGATTGTCTTCATGCAGTGGTCGTACCGATCCCAGTAATGCGACATCGATATTACCAGCTTCAAGCTCTTTCAACAGTTGATAAGAACCAACTTCTGTCGTTTGCGTGTAGTTTAGTAAACCCTTTGAGAATAACTCACTGGCGATAAGTGGAAACCACATCGTTCCGATAATCGGTGGCATGCCAAACTGAATCGTTGACTGATTGGCTCGGGAAACCTCACTATGAGCAAGGTCTAAATCACGCAGGATTTGTTGGGCACGTTGATACAACAGCGTACCCGCTCGCGTAATTGTCAGTTTGTTATGTGCTCGATCACGTTGAACCAGGGGCGCACCAAACTCCGACTCCAACCGCTGGATTGCCACGGTAATTGTTGGCTGACTCACATTAAAATGCGTGGCCACAACCGTAAAATTCTTTAATTCCACTAATGCTGAAAAATATGCCAAATCACGCGTGTTCACGTTGCGTTGACCTCTTTCTTGCGATGATCTGAATCCGATAATTACAGATTACCATACTTCGGGCCTAATTCTGCACTTTAAAACAACGTCATTCTGCCATCCTAGGCACTCTCTTTTGAAGTTTGTTTTAAATCAGCTAGTCCAAACAATATTACTCATCGTTCAATCCACGTTCCAATTCTTCACGCGAATGTGCAACGGGCAATTTTTTTGAACCATTCAAATCATCTGCAACTTCCATCAAAGATGCCATAACGCCTTCATTAGGTTCCAAAAAATCTTCTGGAAGATTTCCATCTGCGACACTGGTCACAACCGTTCGAATAAATTCAGACATTGTGAAACCATGCGATTGCAACACTGCAGTAGCCCTATCCCGCACTTCTGGAACAACCCGTGCTTGAACCTTTACTTCTTTAGTTACAATGCTCATTAATCTCATCCCCTTCACTAACAAAGTTATATGCCAAATGTACGCTATCATCTTCTGTTAACAATTTCCAAAATAAGATGTTTGATGTAGATAAGGTAGTTTCCACATTATGCTTTCGTTGGAAAAATAGTCATCAACTTATCGATATCCCGATCAACATCCACTGCGTTTAAAACGTCTGAATATCGCTCAAAAAATTCAGGCGTAACCTTAGCAAAGTCAATGTTCAGCAATTTCTCAATCGTTTCTGGTTTGAACCGGTATTTCAGTACCTTGGCCGGTACACCACCAACGATCGCATATGGCGGAATGTCCTTGTTAACCAGCGCACCAGCGGCGACGACACTGCCTTGACCCAGCTTGCTGCCAGACAGAATCGTCACGTTCATGCCGATCCAGCAATCATCTTCAACAATCGTCGTCCCTTTCGCCTTCACATCAGCGTGATGGCTGACATAAAAAGCTTTGTAGGGGAAAGACAATGGCCGCGTGTAATCATGCTCGCCACCAATTACAAACGTCACGTTGTCCGCGATTGAATCATAATTACCGATTTTCAAACGTTCGTCAGGTACACCAAATGACTGCACCTTAAGATTGCCATACGTGCCACGTCCCACCGTAACTTTGTCGATATCAAATATGTAATTATCGATGGTCGTGGTGTTATCAGGATTCTTTGCCCGCCACTGATCACGAAATTTGTTAAGTTTGCGATTCTGTTCGATTGATTCATCTAAGCTACTCATGTCTATTTGCCCTACTTTCTACGTCTGTGTGCAACCAGTTAAACATTATAGAGAAATTGTCGTTGGGAAGGCAAACGAACTGCTCAGGTGCTGCTTTTGAGTTCACATGAACTTAAGGAATAAACGACTTATCAACCTTCAGCCTTGGAGACTCCGTGACCGCTCGTTTGAGTGTAGCCGGCCTGGGAGGGCGAAACGTGAGAAATGAACTAGGCCCTGAGAGGAAATTGTTCATCACTGATACATAGCCAAAACGCGTTCACACCCCCTAAAGTCTGTGCATAACTAAAATCATCCTCAGCAAAGGCAAAGTTCGCCTTCACTGAGGATGATTTCCGTTATTGCTTGACTTCAAAGCGGGGGTGTTCACGCTCTCTAATCTTTTACCTCATGAATTGCATCAATTACGCTACCATCGCGGTATTCAACAAGGGCAACAGTGCGGTCGGTGAATTCTAGTGGCTTTGGCGTACCAACTTTGGCAGCGGCCATTTTTTGTAATTCATCAATTGTGTAAACTGGCACGCCAGCTAAGTGACCCAGGGATTCTTGCAAATCCTTGCGCTTAGGGTTAATGGCAATCCCATATTCCGTTACAACAACATCAATGGAATCACCTGGTGTAACCACCGTAGTCACATCAGGGACAATCGTTGCAATCCGGCCACGAACGAGTGGTGCGGAAATGATTGTCAGTTTGGCAGTGGCAGCATCTTGGTGCCCACCAACAGCGCCACGGATGACACCATCTGAACCTGTCATAACGTTAACATTGAACTTCGTGTCGATTTCCAAAGCACTCAAGATCACAACATCCAGTTGGTCAACCATAGCACCTTTGTTATCAGGATCAGCGTACCATGAGGCGTCGATTTCTTGTTGTTTAGGATTCGTGTGCATGGAATCAGCAGCACCCTTATCAAAGTCCTGCACGTCCATAACACGGTCGATCAAACCTTCGTTTAACAAGTCAGTCGTTGGTTTGGTAATTCCACCTAACGCAAACGATGCCTTGATCTTGTTATCGAGCATTGCCTGACGCAGATAACGGGTAACGGCCAAAGCCGCACCACCTGAACCAGTCTGGAATGAAAAGCCGTCTTTGAAGTATGGTGAGTTCACAATGACATCGTTAACCGTCGAAGCAATCTTCAATTCCTTAGGGTCCTTAGTGAACCGTGTTGCGCCAGAACCGATTTTTTCTGGGTCACCGACTTGGTCTACTTGGACGACATAGTCAACTTGCGTTTGTTTGATTGAAGCAGGGGTGTTCGGGTACGGCATCAGGTTATCTGTTAATAACACAACCTTGTCGGCGTACTGTGCATCCATCAAGGCATAGCCGAGTGAACCAAAGACGGCCTTGCCATCCATCCCGTTGGCGTTACCCAACTTATCGGCGTTTGGCACACCTAAGAAAGCAACGTCAATCTTGATGTCGCCATGTTCAATAGCACGGGCACGGTCTCCGTGTGAACGGAAGATAACCGGGTTCTTCAAGTTACCGTGTGACACAAAGTCACCTAACGAACCACGCATTCCTGAACTAGTGATGTTTGTGACCGTTCCAGCCTTGATGGCTTCGATCACCATGTCATTCATCACACCAGTCAGTGAAGAAGGAGCCAGTGTCAGATTCTTGATGCCAGCGTCGATGATGACACGCATCACCTTGTTAAACACAAAGTCCCCATTACGGAAGTGGTGGTGGAACGAAATCGTCATTCCGTCTTTGACCGTTGCCTTAACAACATCTTCGATGGAATCAACGAGCTTGTCATCCCCCGTTTGGACGTGAACGGAAGGCGCTACCCGTTGAATGTCGGGATTACCGATATTGGTCGTTTCGTATGGTTTGTAGTCTAAGGCTGCCATAACATCATCCGGCAACTCACGATTTACATTATTTTTCAATGGTATTGCCCTCCTCATCCACTAAGTTCGAAGCTTTTGCCAAACGCATTACCCGTTGCGCACGTAACACAACCGGCCGGTCAACCATCTGACCGTTCATCGAAATAACACCGGAACCCTTGATACGGGCCTCTTCAATAGCGTTAATAACGTTCTTAGCATTGGCAATTTCTTTAGCTGTTGGTTGGTAGACCTCGTTAACCATGGCAATTTGCCGTGGGTTAACCAGTGACTTACCGTCAAACCCAAGTTGGTGAATGTAGCGAGTCTCACGGTAGAAGCCATCCGTGTCATCCATGTTGGTAAAGACGGTGTCAAACGCCGCGATCCCAGCAGCTCTGGCGGCATGCAGCACCATGTTACGAGCAAATTCCAGTTCGGCACCATCTGGATAACGATGTGTCTTCATGTCAGTCGTGTAGTCTTCAGCAGATAATGCGATTCCAATCATGCGATCTGATGCTGCGGCAATTGCTGGGGCATTCAGTACACCCTTGGCACTTTCAATGGCGGCCATCAAGTGGGTTGAGCCTTCTTCACGACCAAATTCTTTTTCAGCAGCCAAAACGTCAGCTTCCAAGGTTTGAATCATTTCGGCCGTTTCTGTCTTTGGCAAACGGATAACGTCGATGCCGGCCTTAACCATCGCTTTAATATCATTGTGGTAATAAGGTGTGTCGTCGCCATTGATCCGAACAACCAGTTCAGCGTTGCCGTAGTCTTGTGATTTCAAAGCTTCGTAAACTAATGCGCGAGCGGCATCTTTTTCAGCCATTGAAACGGCATCTTCCAGGTCAAACATAATGGAGTCAGCGCCGTAGATTCCGGCATCCTTGACCATTGCAGGGTTATTACCGGGCACAAACATCATTGTCCGGCGTAAGCGTTCTTCAGTTTCAGCCATGTTAGAATGCCTCCCATGCTGGTTGATCTTGAGTTTGCAAGGCGCGTTGGGCAACCGCGATGGTCCGTGCCTTAATGACACAATCCAAGGCACCCTTATCAACAGCCTTTACCTTAACGTTATCAATGTCGAATTCAGCTAACGTGTCCGTAATCACCTTACGAATTTGGTCACCAAATTGCTTTTCAACGTCCGATTCCAAATCAATGGCAATGCCATCTGTGCCTTTCGACAACATAATTTGGATGTCGGAAGATTCCAGCGTGCCCGCAAGTGCGGTCTGCTTAATTTCCATTAATGTTCATTCCTTTCTTGATGCGTAACTGTAGGGTTTCTAAATGTTGGTTAATAAAGTTAGTGGTGCTGGGTGGTAACAAGCTTTTGAGCTCGTCTAACTGATTATCCGCAATCGCCTTGCGAACAGCCGTTGCAGTGACTATGGTACCGTCATTGGTCGTCTTGC
>DMZB01000169.1 GCA_003482405.1 Lactobacillus sp.
TTTCAACTTCATCACCGACTTTGTGACCAATCAAGCTACGTGCAATCGGAGAATCATTTGAAATTTTACCACTCAATGGATCTGCTTCTGCAGCACCAACGATGGTGTAACTTTCTGGCTCTTCATCTGGTAACTCCTTGAAGCTAACCGACTTACCAATGGAAACTTCATCAGCAGCTACTGCATTGCTATCGATAATTTCAGCATTATGCAACATCGTTTCAACTAATGAAATACGACTCTCAATGTTTGACTGTTCATCTTTAGCAGATTCGTATTCTGAGTTTTCAGATAGGTCACCAAAACCACGCGCAATTTTAATTCGTTCGATAATCTGTGGGCGTTTAACAGTTTTTAAGTTTTCTAGTTCTTTTTCAAGCTTTGTTTTGCCCTCTTCGGTCATCGGGTATGTTTTTTCTTCAGCCATAGTTCATGAGGCTCCTTTGTAACTAATTTCGACAGTCACAAGGTTACCATGCGATGTACGCCTTGTAAACGACTTTACGCAAAATAAAAAGTGAAAGATCTTAGGGATAATCCCCAAAACCTTTCACCTGACGCCCATTAGTTAGGCATTTGCATCTGCTTGATTCGCTTTTTTGAAGAGATCATCTTTGCCATCGCGTGACAAAATCGCACGAATTTTCGTTGACAGAAGATCAATTGCGACAGTGTTTTCTCCGCCCTCAGGCACGATAATGTCAGCGTAACGTTTAGTTGGTTCAACAAATTCGTGGTACATCGGTTTAACCGTTGCTAGGTACTGCTGAATGACATTATTCAAGGTCCGCCCACGTTCGTTAATATCACGCTCAATTCGACGAATAATACGAATGTCATCATCAGTGTCAACATATACCTTAATATCCATCAAATCGCGCAATCGAGGGTCATCAAGAATTAAGATACCTTCCAAAATAATCACATCGCGTGGTTCCTGACGGATGGTCTCCTCACTGCGGGTTGATGCCTTGTAATCATAAACCGGCTTGTCAATCGCTTCGTAGTTGATCAACTGATCCAACTGTTTGATTAAGAGGTCATTATCATAAGCTAACGGATGATCATAGTTAACAGCTTTTCTTTCGTCCATTGTCATTTCTGATTGATCATTGTAGTAGGAATCCTGTTGCAAAATTAAAATGGAATGACCGGCCAGTTGTTTGTAAATTGCCTGGCTAACCGTCGTTTTACCACTGCCTGAACCACCAGTCACACCAATCACAATGGGCCGCTTTGTTTGTTCCGTCATGTTTGATTGCCTCTTATACGTTATTTTTGTTTGCTATTATCACTTTGATATTTCTGTGTGTAAGCGTTTTGCTCATCCAAGGTCTTTGAAAAATGAATTTTACCTGTCTTCATGTTGGCGACGAAATACAGGTAGTCTTGATCTTCATCTGTTGGCTGAGCGACAGCCTTGATCGCAGAAAGACCAGGATTATTAAACGGTCCAGGGCCATAACCCGTATTTGCATACAAGTTGTAGGGGGAATCAACCTTTAAGTCTGCCAAAGACAAGTTAGGTTTATGTGTCTGTAAGGCATATTGAACCGAAACATCAGATTGCAAAGGCATTTTAGCCTTAATACGGTTAAAGAATACACCAGCTACCTTTTGCATATCACTCGGTGTATTGGCTTCCTTTTGAGCAAGTGACGCCAGGGTCATGGCTTGCTGAACCGTTAAGTTTTCCTGCTGGAATTGCGACAGGTACGGTTGTACACGCTGGTTAGTTGCGGCAACCATTTGTTCCACCAAAGCTTTCAAATTCTTGGGCTTTTTTGTGTCATACACAGCAGGGAAAAGATAACCTTCCAGGTGATAGCGCACGCCACTAGCGGACATGGTTGAAGACAACAGGTTCGGGTATAGTTTCTCTAAGCCTTGTAAAAAGTCCTGGTCCTTCATCAAAGTCATGAAGTCTTGTTTTGTATACTTCGAATGCTTTGGCAAGGACGCAGCAATTTGATCAATTGATTCGCCCTCAGTAATGAGCAGTGAGTCCTTTGAAGTCGTGATAAGTGGAGTATCTGAACCAACACCATTTAATTTTTTGGCGACCTGTTTAACATTCATGTTCTTTGTAACAACAAAGTAACCCGCTTTAAAATCAGCTAAGTTATTATCAGCAATGTATTTGCTAAATGTCGACGCACTCTTAATGGCGCCGGCCTTTTGCAATTCAGTGGCAACCTGATCAGAGGTTGCTCCCTGCTGAACTTCAATCTGAACTTTTTTATGACTATTTGGGTCAACGGCCTTTAAGTTATTTGAATAACTCAAGTTACGGCCAACGACAACACCGACAATAATGAGCACAATCGCAATGAAAATGCCAATCAACCAATTTCGGCCTGTGTGCGAACGGCGACGTTTGCTGCGTTGCATAATATTATGTTCCCCCTCTTAAAAAATCATCTTTTACATTGTAGCGAAAAACTGACAACAACGCCATATTTCATAAAGCAATGACATCTTTTTGACATATTAGTTGTTCTCAATAGGTACTGCCTACTTGAACAGCCGCTTATGTTATTTTGAAATAAAAACACAGCGGTTCTACCAACCTTGTTAAGCGTTAGCAAAAGTCACTGTGTCTTACCAGTTCAGTATTCACTTTAACTATTAACGAATCTCAGCACTAAATTCCTTTTCAAGTGCTGCTGTCACTTTGTTAAATGCTGCCGTCACATCAGCTTCAACCAATGTTGCCTGACGGTCACGGTACGTCAGCGTATAAGCCAAAGATTTTTTACCTGAAGGCAGATGTGCGCCTTCGTAAACGTCGAACAGTTGTACGTCTGCCAAGTGTGCACCCCCACGTTTGTTAATCGTCGCAACGACCTGTGCATTGGTTACGTTACGGTCAACCAAAATCGCGATATCACGTGTTACATCTGGAAATTTGGAAATCGGTTCATATTGTTGCTGATCATGTTTGGCATCAATCAAGGCTTGCAAATTCAACTCGAAGACATAGGTTTCCGGAATTTTATATTCAGCCTCAACGGCAGGATGTACTTGACCTACAAACCCGACAAATTGATCGCCAACATAGATGTCCGCTGTCCGCCCTGGATGCATCTGCGCATGTGCTTGTGTCGCCTGGTAACGGACAGGATCAGACAATCCCATATCGTGTAAGAATAGATCCACGATACCTTTGATCCCATAAAAATCAATGGTTGCAGCCTCGGTGTGCCACGTTTTATTGATACGGGCGCCAGTAACTGCCCCAGCGATGTGTTCAACCTCTAACGGACGAATTTCGTCACCCTCACGATAAAATACACGTCCTTGTTCGTAAAGCGCAACGTTTTTCTGCTTACGAGCAACGTTATAAGCAATGTCATCTAACAGACCACTAATCAAATTCATCCGCGTGGTCGTGTGATCTGTACTCATTGGGAATGCAAGCTCTGTGGGCTCGCTGTCTCGCATCATGAACTGTTTGGCCTTCGCCGTCGTGGTTAGTGCGTAACTGATTGCCTGATTTAGGCCAGCGCCTTCAAGTAATTGCCGTGAGTCACGAATGACGCGTTGCTTCAACGTTAATGCACCAGGTGTCATTATGCCATAAGGCAGCGTTGATGGGATATTATCATAGCCGTACAAACGTGCAACTTCTTCAAACAGATCCGCTTCAATGTGAATGTCCCAACGACGAACCGGCACCGTCACATTAAACGTTTCACCGTCGTTAACCGTCGGAAAGTTAAGATGATCAAAGATTGTTTGCACTTGGTCAACTGTTAACTGAGTGCCTAAAACGTGATTAATCCGTGTCAACGTCACACCAACTTTTGCTGGTTCAACCGGAGTGTCGGCACCAACGCCGGTTCCTTGTTCAGTCTGACCATTACCCAGCTCAGCCATTAATGCCGCTGCATGATCTAGTGCATTTTGATTGTCATCTTTGTTGATGCCGCGTTCAAACCGCATGGATGCCTCAGAATGAAGGTTAAAGAAGCGTGCCGTTTTGCGAATTTTAATGGGATCAAAAATGGCACTTTCAATTGCAATCGTGGTCGTATTGTCATCAATTTCAGTGTCCAGACCACCCATTGTTCCGGCCAGTGCGATTGCATGTTGGTCATCAGCAATCACCATATCCGTATCGCGCAAAGCACGGTCTTCGCCATCCAAGGTCGTCAGGTGCTCGCCTTCATCTGCCAATCGCACATGAATATGTTTGCTAGCCAACTTGTCATAATCAAACGCATGCAGTGGCTGTCCATAAGTCAACATAATGTAATTAGTCACGTCAACGATGTTGTTAATTGGCCGCATGCCGGCTTCCCATAAGCGTTTTTGCAACCATAATGGACTGTCTTGAATGGTAACGCCACTCACAACCCGCATTTTGTAGGTCGGTGCCAGCGTCTCATCCACTGAAAATTGCAGCAGGTCATTAACGTGTCGCTTGCCATCTTCTTTTAGCGTATACGTTGGCATCTTAGGTGTTTGACCATAAATAGCACCAACTTCCCAAGCGGTACCGTTCATCGAGTTCATGTCACCACGGTTAGGCGTTAAATCAGTTTCGACAATGGCATCGTCCATCCCTAGAATTGGAAAGACAGATGTGCCATTTTGACTATCCTCTGGCAGAATGTAAATGCCTTCTTCATAGGCTTTAGGCGCAATTTTTTCATCAAAACCGATTTCTTGAAGTGCACACAGCATCCCGTTTGAAGCCACACCACGCATTTTGCTCTTTTTGATTTTATTGTGACCTGCGATCCAAGCACCTGGTAAAGCAACGATCACTTTTTGACCAACAGCGACATTGGGTGCGCCACAAACGATCTGTAACGGCGCTTCTTCACCGACATCTACTTGGCAAATATGCAAATGATCAGAGTCAGGATGTGGCTCAACGCTTAATGTTTCACCAACAACGAGCTTGCTCATCCCATCGCTCATCTTATAAACCTGATCGACTTCGACAGCAGTCCGTTCGATCTTTTCACCCAATACCTGTGGGTCCACATTTAGGGTGAGATATTCATTTAACCAATCCATTGAAACTTTCATCGCTATTGTTTACCCCCGTTTGTAAAATTGCGTTAAGAAGCGTGTGTCGTTTAGATAGAAGTTTCGAATGTCGTCCACACCGTATTTCAGCATGGCAAACCGATCCGGTCCAAGACCAAACGCGAAACCACCATAAACAGAGGCGTCAACACCAGCCATTCGCAACACATTGGGATGCACCATGCCAGCCCCTAACACTTCAATCCAGCCAGTGTTCTTGCAGACTGCACACCCCTTGCCCATGCAGTTGAAGCAGGTAATATCAGCTTCAACAGAAGGTTCCGTAAACGGAAAATAGCTGGGCCGCAAACGAACATCAAATTCATCACCGAAAAGATTAGCAGCGACCATTTCCAAAGTCCCTTTTAAATCGGCCATCGTCACATGCTTATCAATAACCAAACCTTCCACCTGGTGAAATTGATGACTGTGAGTAGCATCGTCAGTGTCACGACGATACACACGGCCAGGGCTAATCATCTTCAAAGGTCCTTGACTGAAATCATGAGCTTCCATCGCACGGGCTTGGTTGGGACTGGTGTGCGTACGCATTAAAATTTCGGGCGTAATGTAGAATGTATCCTGCATATCACGTGCAGGGTGATCCTTTGGTAAGTTCATCATTTCAAAGTTGTGGTGATCATCTTCAACTTCCGGACCATCCACAACCTGGTAACCCATCCCAAGAAACATATCTTCAAGTTGGTCAATAATGCGCTGAATGACATGTGGTTGACCCTGCGCAACAGGTGTGCCAGGTAACGTAACATCCAATGTTTCAGCAGCTAGTTTGGTGTTAATGGCTGCCTTTTGGAGTTCTTGATTGCGTTCATCAATGGCAGCAGTCAGTTCATCACGAATCTGATTCGCAAAACTCCCGATTTTAGGACGCTCTTCAGCTGAAACATCACGCAATCCGCGCAGCGCCTGTGTAATCGGTCCCTTTTTCCCTAATAATTGAACCCGAATTTCATTAATGCGATCCAGACTGTCGCCGTTTTTGATATCGGCTAAGCCCCGGTCATGCAATTCTTGCAATCTTTCCCGTAGTGCCATGTGCTGCCTCCTAATAATTTAGTTGATGACATAAAAAAATCCCTTTCCTAGAAAAAACTAGGAAAGGGACGACGAATCGCGGTACCACCCTTGTTGCACATTATTATCTTGCTATAATATGCCACTCAAAACCGTTAACGGAGGCCCCGGAGAATCTTTTGTTTACATCAAGAAAGATATAAACGCCCGATTTCTGCTCAAAAAGTGAATTCACTGTCGTTCGATGAACGGTTCTCAATCACTGACCATTCTTCCTGTTTAATGAACTGCAGCTACTATTTTTTGTCGTCGCATTTACGTTGATCATTTCATTTACAAAAACTAATTTTAAGCTAAACAGTTCGTTCAGTCAATGCTAGTTAACAGCCAGCACCGTTCCATTTATCTGACCATGTATGAATTGTATTCATCATGTCTTGCATGTCGCGACCTTTGTCCGTTAATTGATATTCAATCAACGCTGAGTCGTCATGAGTGGTCCGAGATACAATGTTAGCCTCTTCCAATTCTTTAAGTCGTTCAACAAGCATACGGTCAGAACATTTATCGATAGAACTTGCAATGTCCTTAAAACGTAAGGTGCCTTGTGCAAGTAAAGACTCAATAATTAAGCCATTCCATTTTTTACCTAAAATTGAGAAAGTACGCTCAAATTTGGGACAGAGTTTAAAATCTGTCATTTCTGCCATCATTTCTGACATTGTGTGCGCCCCCTTCCTCTCAAAATCATATTTAATAGCTCAACGCTAAAATGACGCTGCCGTTTTAACGCGAGCAACAAAATCAGCAACCTTCAATCGAAACGGACCAAAATACTCGTGAGACGCTTCGTAGTCATCCACAATTGAGACTAACAAACTTTCCTTGTACTTTGGTAATGCCATTGTTAAGCCAAACATATGCTTAAGAATAATATCTTTTTCCATATCCGAAAGTTCGGTTAACTTCTCCGCATTGCGTAGAGAAACCCGCGGATGAATAAAAGCATGTGTGCCTAAATCAAACTTGGTTGTCCGCCAATCATAGTAAAACAGGTCGTGAAGCAGACCAGCGCGTGCAACTGCTTGGTAATTCCACCCCCGCCGTTTGGCAATTTTGTAACTGTCAAACGAAACGCCGATGCTGTGTTCCAAGCGGGTACTGTGATGATGCTGCGTAAAATCCGCTAGACGTTGTACTTCTGGTCGAGCTAGTAAATCACTCACTAAAGCCACGTACTCAGAATCCTGTTTCCATTCATTTGGTTTCATTCAATGCTTCCTTTTCAAATTAGATGAGGTCGTATCTGAATCTGATGGGTATTGTAGCAGGTTTGCTTACTTTTGCATAGTCTTTCGGCTTACAAATTTCAATTTCGGAATTTCTTTGTTCTCTCATTCACTGCTCATTGAGCCTAAACATCAGGATGCCGGCCGCAATTGCAACATTCAAAGATTCTGCTTGCCCCGGGATTGGAATGTAGAGATTGTTTGTGGTTACGTCTGCTAATGCCGGTGCCATTCCGTTGCCTTCATTACCCATAATCAAGCCAAACGCAGACTCAGTTTTAAGCTCACGATAATTCTTTGCCGCGGGGTTCAATTGAGTACCGTAAACTGATAATCCAGAACGCTTAAAGTAACGCGTTGCTGAAAAGAGGTCCTCTGAAACCAATTTCACATGAAACTGGCTACCCTGCATTGCCCGCACGACTTTGGGGGAAAATTGATCGGCTGTGCCGTGACCAAACACAACGCCTTCGAAACCTGCTGCATCTGCCGTCCGCACAATCGTGCCAATGTTGCCCGGATCTTGAACGGCGTCTAAGAACACCCATGCACCGTGGATAACCTCTGGCAACTGAGTACTCGTTTTTGGCATCTTGACTTCTGCAAAGATACCTTGTGGTGTCACTGTGTCACCAATGGCCTTCGCAACCTCATCACTGATCTCAAAAGCGTTTAATCCTGTTGGCAAGTCGTCACGATATTCACGCCATGCGTCGTGGGTCCCCATTACTGAGACCAAAACCTCATTTGCAGCGATTGCTTCCTTCACAAGGTGCCAACCGTCTAATAAATAAGTTTTTTGTTGTTCACGACCTTTTTTTGTTGCCAATTTTTTCCAGGACTTAACCCGGCCATTTTGAAGTGATACTATTTTTTCCATATTATTTACCTCACTGGAAAAAATTATAGCATAGTCCAAGCACGGACATGCTAGGATGAAACATGAAGGTATGCATTTGGTTTCTAGTACTCAAGAAAAAGGTGAGATTATGGCACAAACCGCAGTCTTGTTGACGGCTCATGGACGGGTTCAGGGCGTCGGATTTCGATATTCAACCTATCAGTTAGCGATTCGTCATCATATTTTCGGGTTCGTTCGAAATAATTCGGACGGTACCGTCACAATTTTGGCACAAGGCGCCCCAAGCATGATCAGCATTTTTACTGACGCAATTGCGCAGTCCCCGAATAGCTGGGCACACGTGACAAAATTGGAACAAGTCCCTCAACAAATTCAGCCGCTGAAAAAGTTTGACATTTACTGACTATCCATTGAAATTACGGCGCTTTTCTAGTATTCTTAGCAGGTTAATGAAGTTTACTCTGAAAGGATTCACAAAAGCTAATGAAAAAAAGAAACCGCCTTATGGCCATCACGGCACTGGGCACGCTAACACTTGTATTGAGTGGGTGTGTTCGCACAAGCCACGGTAAACCCGTCGGCTATATTTGGACGTACCTAGGGGAACCCATGGTACGCTTTATGGAATGGGCTGCACGACTGCTTGGCGGCAGTTACGGCTGGGCCGTCATTTTGCTAACTGTCATTGTCCGTTTGATACTGTTGCCATTGATGGTACGCCAATCTCGGCAGGCCACGGTCCAACAGGAAAAAATGTCAATGGTCCGTCCACAGATGGAAGACATTCAGGCACGGCAAAAGGCAGCTAAAACAACTGAAGAACGTAACGCAGTCAGTCAGGAAATGATGCAGTTGTATCGGGATAACGGGATTTCAATGACCGGTGGCATTGGCTGCTTGCCGTTGATTATTCAGTTACCGATCTTCGCCGCACTTTATGCAGCCATTCGCTATGCCCCTGAATTAGTCAACGCAACGTTCTATGGCATTCATTTGGGTAAACCAAACATCATTTTGGCCATTTTATCTTTCCTAGCCTACTTACTTCAAGGCTATCTGTCTTTACTGGGGCTGCCCGAGGATCAAAAGAAACAGATGCGCTCCATGATGATCATGAGTCCCATCATGATTTTATTTGTCACGTTTAGCACACCTGCAGCCTTAGGATTGTACTTCTTTGTTGGTGGATTGTTTGCCTGCCTCCAAACTTTGATTATTGCCTGGTACCGACCACGGATTCGCAAACAGGTTGCTAAGGAATTGGAAAAAAATGCCGCCAACAAACCTGCGCCAACACCGGTTCAGGCGACTGAAGCACCAGCCAGCGACGCACCAACTTCAGCGGCTGATCAAACGAATCAGAATGATCCGGCTTCGTCACCAAAACCTCAAAATGGCGAACCTTCATCCACAAACCTTACCCATAGTAATCGTGAACGAAACGCTGGAAAACAACGTCACCATCGAAATGATGACTAACACATTTTATGAGTAGATCATAATCACAACAATTAGAAAAGGCTCAAGCTGCCATGCATTTTACGTCATGACGCTTGAGCCCTTTTTTGAAGCTTTTATTCTAATAAATTACTGTCTTTAAGTGTTTCATCAAGTGATTTACCTGGTTCCTGTGTCGCCTGCAGTTCTTCTAAATGATGGCGCTCTTGGTCACTCAAAATATGCAGTGAAATTTGAAAAATTGACCCATGACCGAGTGAGGATTCTACTGAAACTCGCCCGTTATACCCTTCAACCAATCGTTTAGCAATGGACAAGCCTAAACCGTTACCACCCTTTTCACGTGAACGTGCTTTGTCAACTCGATAAAAGCGGTTGAACACACGATCCATGTTTTCAGGTGCGATACCTTCGCCAAAGTCCTGAACGGAAACTTGCGCGTTGCGACCATCCTCAGACAGTGAAACGTGAACCTCTTTACGGGTCTGTGAATATTTGACCGCGTTATCCATCAAAATAATCAGGACTTGTTCCAAATGATCGCGAAACATCGAAACGTACGTTGGTTTTCGCAAATCATCGTCGAGCGAAAACGTAAAGTCCGGATGAATCATCTTAAAATTATTAAAGACTTGGTTTACAACCATCTTGATATCAGTAACCTGATTTCGAAAATCGATTTCAACCTGCTCCGCCCGCGATAAGTCCAGCATTTCCTGAACCAAGCTCTGCATTCGCTTCGTCTCGGCTAAGGAAGCTTGGATCGACTCATTCAGAACTTCTGGATCGTCTTTGCCCCATCGGTTAAGTAACTCCATGTGACCCTGAATAATGGCCACCGGTGTCCGTAACTCGTGGGAAACGTCACCAACGAATTGTTGTTGTTGATCAATATACCGTTGCATCTGATCCAACATTCGATTCAACAAAGCTGATAAATCAGATAACTCATCATTACGACGGGATTCTGGGACCCGTGAGCTTGATTGCGGGTCCTCACTGGCCTTTGAAATAGTCGCACTAATGTCTGAAATTGGTCGTAAGAAGTAGCTTGCTAAAACATAACCAAATACAGAGATTGCAAGCAACCCAATCAGTAACAACACAATCAAAATGGATCCGGTTCGTTGATATGTGCGCCAATAACCATTCAACTGATTAGTCACCTGAACATAGCCAACGATTCTTTTAGAGTGTTGTTTATATATCGGTGCACGCCCAACATACACGACATGACCGTCCAGATGGCTCAGCTTTAATTGACGCGTGGTCACAGAAACGAATGGTTGAGGATCGACACGTGACGCAAAGACCTCTGTTCCACTACGGTCGTATACACTGACGGCTAAGTTGTCATTTGCCAAGGTGCGAATGATCGCATCATTATACAGATTATGCTGTTGATCTGGTTTGCTTGGGTTGTGCGGCTGGTAGGGATTCTCACGCGGCCGTAGCACCGGTTCAACATCATCACTGGTTAAATCATTAACATGAGCATTTAGATGCTGTGAAACGACATTAATGGCATCATTTGTTCGCCGCCGCTCCTGTCGCAGCAAAACGGATGTAAAACTGGAAAATAACAATCCGAGGACAATCGTAAAAATGACAAAGACACCCGTACCAGTCCCGAGTGCCCACTTCCACTTTAACGACATGCGTCGTCTTTTTTTGCTTGTCTGTTCGTTTGTCATCATGAACGAATTACATACCCTGTTCCACGAACCGTTTGGATATAGCTTTCCTCACCTGGACGATCAATTTTGTTACGCAGGTAACGAATATAAACATCCACGACATTGGTTTCAACTTCCGATTCGTAACCCCAAACTTTTTGCAACAAGACATCGCGAGCTAAAACAACATTGACGTTTTCCATTAATGTCAGTAATAATTCATACTCACGTTTCGTCAGATTGATGATCTCATCACCACGGCGAACGATCCGGTTTTCTTTTTCAATACGTAAGTCCTTGTATTCAACCACCGTTTGTTTGAAGTTCTTTTGTTCGCCTTCAATATCGATTCGCCGTAATAAAGCACGCACACGTGCAAGTAACTCTTCAATTGCAAACGGCTTTACAATGTAATCATCGGCGCCATGATCAAGGCCTGAAACTCGATCGATTACAGAATCACGTGCTGTCATCATCACAATCGGGGTGCTTTTAACCTCACGTACCCGCCGACAAACTTCTAAACCATTCAGTTCAGGCAACATCAAGTCAAGTAGAATCACATCAAAGTCGGTTTCAAGTGCTGCCTCCAAACCTGTCCGGCCATTGTATTCAACCTGAGTTGTGTAACCCTCGTGTTTCAATTCAAGGTCAACAAAACGCGCTAAATTCTTCTCATCTTCAATAATGAGAATACTATTCTTCTTCGCGTTTGTTTGTTCCGTGTTTTCCATTTAATTAACACTCCGCATTTTATTATCGTTCTCTAAGCCAGAACGGTTCAATTTTTAACAACGCTCTCATTTTATCATTTAAACGCCATTTCTGCTAGCATCTCTGGTCGAGCAATAGTTACCATTTTAGCAATATTACTATCCCGATGAATGAAAGAATTTCCCACTGTAAGAAAAAAACATCTGAGAGCCTAGGCCTCTCAGATGTTTTTAAATTAATGAATTAGGCGTTTGTTGTTGCAGTCTTAACGATCTGCTTGCCATCATAGTATCCGCAACTTGGGCAGACACGGTGTGACATACGTAATTCACCACAGTTTGGGCATGGGGCCAAGTTAGGCGTAGCCAACTTGATATGACCCCGACGCTTCAACTTCTTTTCCTTAGATGTTTTCCGCTTCGGTACAGCCATGTGAACGAGCACCTCCTTGAATGATTTTATCCACACATGTGTTTTTAAAATCTGCTAAGTCTAACTAACGGTCCTGATCCTGATCAGGGAACAATCCCTTTAGCTTAGCAAGACGTGGATCAATGGGTTGATTTTCTTCTTGATCCGCAGTGTAATCATCTTCAGAAATGACCTCCCAGCCGTTGCCAGCAGGCATGTCCTGACCATTACGCTCTGAATCCGTCAGAATTTGCATTGGAATTTGGGCGATAATATTATCAATCACACCCTCGTCTAAGTCCACAGTTTGAGTCTCTAAAAGTAAAACAGTTTCATTTTCCTCATAGCGATCAAAATGACTTTCCTCTGTGATGTAAATCTCGTTCATATCAAAGTCGAACGGAAAATCAACAGGCGCCAACGAACGACTCGATGGGACCACCGCTTTTCCAGTAACCTTAACATCCAGTAAAACATCGTCACGATCAACCATGACCGTGCCAACCACTTTAACGGGATCGATGTCGATAATCCGATCAGAGAACCGATCGAGCATCTTCACTTTCACGTCTAAAGTTTCGTCGATCCGCAGCGGCTCATTACGATACTTTTCAAGCTCTTTGAGCGACCATTTCATCGATAAACCTCCTAATGCAACGAATTTCATTATACCGGCGCTTCAATGTAATGTCAACGTCAAATCCTTGACAGCTTAACTGTTTGTAAGAATGACAAGTTATTTATGACTCAAGACGAATTGGATCGTGTCGAAAATCCTGCGCTTGACCCGTTAACATTTCATATAACATTCCTGCCCGATAATCTAAATTGAGCGTCGTTTTTTTCAGTGTCTGATCAAATCGAGTGATCAATGGTAGTGTAAATCTTTTCTTGTACACGTTTAAATAATTTTGACCAGCAGTTGTGAAACCGAGCAGTCGTAAATAGTCGGGCTGACCTGGAACCATTTCTGCATTTACAGCGTGAACTAAGGTGTATAAACAAACTCTCTGCAGGCGCGTGTAAGTATATCTTTTTGTCTTGATTGCAGTCAAGAAATCGTCCCAGTGAGCTTGCGTTTCAGCGGCTTCTTTCAGTCGAAACTCCAGACCCTCTGACATTTGATAAACTTCATGCAACGACGCAACTGGTGTCATCAACAGTTCGTGCCGTAGTAATTGCCACATCTGTGGGGACCAACCAGCCATCGGTGTTAAGTGCCGAATATCTGCAAACGTTTCTGCAGGTACATTTGCCGCAACGTTTACGCCACGCCGGTGTCCAAGCACAGTTTGACGAATTGCCGTCGCACTGGAATAGCCACTGTTATCTAGAAGCGAGTCATGATAGTCACGGCCAACTCGTTTGATGGGCAATAAATTTAACGGGGTTTGCAGGCGGCTATTGGCCACCGCATATCCGTACCCCAAGATGTCGTTGGGTTGGTCTAAACGAAATCCAGTTTGGGATTCTAACTGGTCATTAAAAAGCGTCGCATAGGTTTCATTGAATGTTTTGAAGGCCTGTGTATCATTAATGCCGACACGTGCCAAGGCAGTGAAATCTGTCTGTTCGTGTTCCGCGCCAAATACCAAATCGGGAACTTGCAGTGCTGATAGTAACGACAAGGCACCCTGTGCAAATAAATGTGCCGGCTGAACAGCCCAGTGAAACGGTAATTCAATGACAATATCGGCTCCGTTATGCAAGGCTTCATTAGTCCGTTGCCATTTGTTAAACATGGCCGCAGCGCCACGTTGTACAAAATTACCGCTCATCACTGCGACTACGACATCGGCTCCGGAAATTTCTCGTGCCCGTTGCAAATGATACCGGTGACCGTTATGAAATGGATTATATTCCGCAACAACGCCGACTGCTCGCATACACACTAACCTTCCTTATTGACAATTAAAGAACCAACGTGTGGTTTTAGCACTTGGCATGGCATGGCCAAAATCTGCTGTGACTCGCACGTCTTTAAAACCAGCGTCTTTAAGTAATCGCTGATACGTTGCAAGTGGGTACGTTCGTTCTACATGCAGTTCCGAATGATGCTCGTACCCCTTTAGTGACGAGTTCCAAATAAAAAAGTTCAAATCATGTTCCACTTGGTGTGGCGCATCCCCCTCATAACTCGTCCACATAAACGCCCGATGATCATCATGAAAGTTATACATATAACCAGGATACACATCGTCCGTTTGATACGGCGTTATGACATCAAATAGGTAATGACCACCGGCATTCAAATGCGCACGAACTTCTCGAAAGGCTTCAGCTAGTTGATTTTCATCCGCCAAATAGCACAATGAGTCATCAAAACAAGTCATAGCGTCGTAATTACCCAGATCACCTAATGCGGTCATGTCGCCTTGGATCAGCGGCAAAGTAACATCGGCAGCGTTGGCCTTTTCAGCAGCAATGCTCAACATTTCTGGGGCCATATCCAGCCCAGACACTTGAAATCCGGCCTGTCTTAGCTGGATTGCCAGACGGCCAGTGCCACAAGCCAAATCAAGCATATTATCCGTCTGTTTAATTCCCTGTTGACGTACAAAACCCAGCCACGAGTCATACATAGCTGGGTCAAACAGTTCGTCATAAAAATCCGCAAACTGTCCGTAAATCATTCTGTTTCGCCTAGCCAGTCTGTTACGTTAACAATTGGCGCATCTGACCACAGTTTTTCAAGATTATAGTACTGCCGTTGTTCTTCTTGGAAGACGTGGACAATGATATCGCCAAAGTCTAACAACACCCACGTGCCCTCTGCTTTTCCTTCAATTCGACGAACGTCTACCTTGGCTTCACCCTCGGCATCTAAAACGGCTTGAGTAATCGCCTGAACTTGACGTTTTGAACCGCCGTTCATCATTAAAAAGTAGTCAGCCACTAAGCTGACCTGTTCGACATCTAAAGCGACAATGTCCTCGGCACGTTTAGCGTCACCAGCCTTAACGGCAATTTCTAACATTTGTTTGCTATCCAAAATAATTCCTCATTTCGCCTTTTTAGTAGTTATACTTCATTTGTTTTTGCGCAACCCAGCGGTTAAATGTTAACAATGTTGCGGGATAAATTGGCGCATTCTTTTTCGCCAAATATAGCATGGTTTGCTTCGTTTGGTATGCTACACCGGCCCGCAAGTCCTTATGTGTAATGTCACGTGCGTCATCGACCCCGTCAAAGTCGCGCTTTGGTTCAATGTAATCTGCCATGTACACCACTTGCTCCAAGGGTGACATTTCAACAGCACCAGTTGTATGATGACGAACAGCGTTCAGTATATCTTCATCATAAATGCCTAGTTCGTCGCGAATAAATTCCGCGCCAACCACACCGTGCCAAACGGCATTACCCCAGTTCAGCAAATCTGGATCCATCTGATGCTTCTTGATCATTCCCACAAACTCTTCATCACTGCGTTCCTTGGCATAATCGTGAATCAACCCAGCAATACTGGCTTTTTCAAGGTTCACACCATTTTCTTCCGCTAACTGGATGGCCGTTTGCTCAACTCGTAGGCAGTGATTAAATCGCTTGTCGTGCAGCTTTTTGTGCACTGCCTCACCGAGCGCTTCACGCGTCCCTGGATACAGATGCTGCTGATAATGCATGGTTTCACTCATGATACAACTGATGCTCCTTAATGTATGCTTCCACAGACTCTGGGACAAGATAATGAATCGATTGACCCCTTTTAACGCGGTCACGAATCATCGAACTACTGATGTCGATGGTTGGAACGTCTACCCAGATGACCGGATACGGTGTTTGCTTCTTATAACCTGTGCGCCCGACACCGACAAACGTAACGATTTTTGCCAGTTCGTCTATGCGATGCCACTTTGGCAAATAGGCAACTTCATCTCCACCGATGATAAAGTAATACTCCGTTTTCGGATGACGCGTTTTGAGATCCATCATCGTGTCATACGTATAGCTTTTACCACCACGTTGAATTTCACTCATTTCCAAATCAAACAACGGGTTACCAAAAATTGCCCGCCGGACCATACGTGCACGCAACAATGGATCAATCGCCAGTTTGGAATCAATGTGAGGCGGTTGTGCGTTGGGCATAAACAAAACTTTGTTCAAACCAAGTTGTTTACCTACTTGATCGGCAATAATCAAATGGCCGAGATGTGGCGGATTAAATGTACCTCCGAGAATGCCAACACGTTGCTTTGGCATCTCCGTGACCATTTCAGTTAAAATCTGTGTTTTTGTTTGCTTACTATTTACCGTCGTTGTAATCATTGCTATCCCTACTCATCAAAGTACTCAATATCACTCAGTTATCCAATTTCACTACACTAATTTCACNNTACACTAATTTCACTACACTAACGCAGCAACTTGTTTAGACAAACGTTGATGCTCTGGGTTTTTGGCAGGCATAAACAAAACGAGTGTGTGTCCGATTGTTTGAACAACCGCAATGCGTTGATCCGTTTCAATAAAGGTTTTTGTTTCTGCCATGTTGACATCAGCATTTTGTAGCAAGTTAACTTTGATTAATTCACGTGTTTCCAATGCGCCGGCCAGCTGATCCAACCAGGATTGTGTTAGACCATTTTTGCCAACCGAAAACATTGGTCGTAGTGAATGTGCTTGAGATCGTAAAAAATGTTTTTGTTTACCCTTTAAATCCATTAATTTCTCCTTGCTAAGCTTAAATCATCGCACGTCGTAACAGAACGTTGACACCTTTTGGCGCCCATCCAGCAACCGTGGCATTTTCCGGAACGGTCACCCAACCCAATCCTTCAATGACGACATCGCTCTTTTCCGTAGTGTGAAATTCATGACGTGTTAACTCAGGCAAATCACGTAATTCATCTTGCGTTGGCGGTGTTAGAAGTTCACCAGCATGTGCCTTATAGAAGTCGTCAGCATGTGCTAACTTGGTTCTGTGAATCATGAGGTTGTTTTCGAAGTATGCACTTACACCTGTTGAACGTTTCTCCGTTGCTGCAGACAGTAGATCAAATCGCGCAACTGCACCCATAAATAACGTTTGTTCACCTTCAAGCTGATATACACGTGGTTTGATTTCCTTTTGAGGTGCGACATATTTCAGTGCACCTGCACTTAGAAAATGCGCCATTTGTTCAGGATGAATAATGCCTGGCGTATCTACCAATACATGATCTTCTCCAAGTGGAATTTCAATCTTGTCTAACGTTGTGCCTGGAAATCTGGATGTAGTAATCAAGTCAGCCACACCAGAGTTTCGTTTTAGAATCTGGTTAATCAACGTGGACTTACCGACGTTTGTCACACCAACCACGTAGACATCACGGTCACCACGGTATTTGTCAATCAATTCGAGTAAATCATCAACATCACGACCGTTTTTAGCGCTCAACAATGTTGTAGCTAGCGGTCTAAGTCCATTCGCATTGGCTTGTTGCCGAACCCAGTCAGTTAGCTTGCTCCGTTTAAGGGATCGTGGTAAAACATCTTCCTTGTTGCCCACTAACAAAATTGGATTCTCACCTACAAACCGATGCAAGCCAGGAATCATGCTCCCGTTAAAATCAAAAATATCGACAACGTACACGATCAGCGCATTAGCGTCACGAATTTGGGCTAATAGACGACGAAAATCATCGTCAGTTAAAGATACGGGTACAATCTCATTGTAGTGACGGAGTCTGAAGCAACGCTGGCAATAAAGTTCGCCACTTTCAAGCCCTTTCTTAACTGCAGACTGTGGTGTATAGCCAACAGCCTGCGGATCCGTGGTCTGAATTTTTGCACCGCAACCGATACAATATAACGGTTCGGTACTTTCAGAACTAGTTGTTTCCTCACTCATCGTAAATCCTCCTGCCATGTCATCGTCGGGTAAACATGGTGTAGTCGTTGCATCACAAAACGTTCAAAGAAACGGTTAATGCGGGTATCCCATTTGTCCGTTTCAATGAGCGGCTTCACAAGGATGCTCCTCACATTAGCATTATTAGCAGCCCACATATCCGTGATCAATTGATCGCCAACCATGACGACTTCGCTATTACTGAGAGACAGCCGTTTCTGAGCCTGACGAATACCACGAGTCAGCGGCTTCAACGAACGGGAAACAAACTCTAAACCCAGTGGTGAAACAGCCCTTGAAACACGCGCCGCGTTATTATTTGAAACGACAACAATACGAATGCCATTAGTATGCATCGTTTGAATCCAACGCCGTAATTGTGGCGTCCCATCTGGGTTGTTCCATGCAATTAACGTGTTATCCAAATCAGTTAAAATAACTCGAATACCAGCCTTTTTTAGCTGTTCTGGGGTGACATTATAAATTGCAGAAATCATCCATGTTGGTTTGAAGTGGGCAATCATGTAAAACTCCTTGTTCTTGCCTAAAAATTAAGCACAAAATTATCTAAATCATTATACCAGAAAGCACTTATAATTGCTCAGTTCATCTGTTTGCCCGCTCGCAACTTATTCAGAAGTTGTTGCATATCTGTGGGCAGTGGCGCATTAAATGTACGGCGCAATCCAGAAAGAGGATCGGTAAATTCAAGTGAAAATGCGTGTAATGCCTGGCGCTCAAAGGCCGTAGTTGGTCCGTTATACAATGCATCCCCAATCAACGGATGACCAATACTTTGCATGTGCACACGAATCTGATGGGTTCGACCTGTCAGTAATGTTAATTCAACTAAAGCAGCCTGATCAAATTGCTCAAGAACCTGGTACTGCGTCACCGCATGCTGTCCTTGCGCCATTACTTGCCGTGCAACCGAATTTTCAACACGCCCAATTGGTTTATCAACAACACCCTTCAAATCGGCAAAACGGCCAGCAACCAGTGCTAAATATTTTTTGGTCATTAGGTGCTGATCAACCTGTGGTGCAACCATTCCTTGAACAATCCCATTGCGAGCTACTAAAACGAGCCCACTTGTGTCACGGTCTAAGCGTGTGATTAAATGTGGCACCAAATTGTCCGCATGTTGTGTCACTAACCAGCCCTTCACTCGATTAACTAAAGTCGTTTCACGGTCACTGGGCCCAGGAACCGTGTTAATGCCGGCATCCTTGTTCACCACCAACCAGTTTTCGTCAGCCATTATCACATGGATTGGTTCAAAGGAGGTGGCAACATCGGGGTCGCTGACTTCGTCTGGCAGTGCTAAGGTGACAATATCGCCAGCGACAACAGCATGATCTGGGCTAACCGGGTTGCCATTCAACTGAAGCTGTCCACCAAGCTTTTTTTGTTTGAGCCATAAATTATGACTAACACCTTCAGCAAATAAAAACTGCTTAATGCTGACACTCGTTTTTTTAGCCTGCCAACTAAATTTCAATCACTGTTCACTCACTTTCAAATACAATTTCTACGATTATAAAATAAATAATAGCTGTGTCGGCTATCAACATTACAAGGACTGTTTTAGGTTAAAAACTAAAGTTTGAATCATATGACTATTCGGTTCACAAAATAATCAGCCACAATCCAAGTTCTTCTAGCCAACGGGATTATCAACATATTCAGCAATTACAGGCAGGCTACGATAGGCACCATTTAAATCCATACCATAACCGACAACCCAAACATTTGGAACCGTGATCCCCAGATAATCAACATCGACTGAGATTGTTCGTGTCATCGGTTTGTCCACCATAATGGCGGTTTGAACACTGGTGGCACCGTTATCGAGCGCCCAATGTTTTAAAAAATGCAATGTATTCCCTGTATCAATAATTTCATCTAATAAAATCACATGACGATTTTGTACAGACAACGTGGGTTCTTGCCGCATGACTGGCGTCGTTTGCTGACTGCCCTCATAGCTGGCGACAGAAACGAAGTCTAAGTCAGAGGGAATCGTTAACCTTTGACTCACGGCCGCTGTCCACTGTGCTGCACCCTTCATCACGCCAATTAGCAATGGCTTAACCGTGCGATTTTGAAAACTAATTTGCTGTGCGACTGTTGCTGCCATTGTGTTGATTCTTTCGGGAGAAGCAAAAATTTGTCCAATATGTGCGTCGAGTATCGTTTTCAGGGATTCGTTGTTCACAATAACGTCCTTTCTGAGTGTCTCACTCGTGACAAGTTATTCAATTACGGTGACGATATCGTAACCCGAAACTGCCAACGACACAAGTAAATCCATGAGCGCAAAGAAAAACCGACATAACTGTATCGTCATGCCGGATACTTTACGGACTATCTTTGTCCTTTCAATATGCTTAGTGTGTCAAACTTAGCTCATACAAATCAAGGGTCGGTTTAAGCTGTCCTACTCTGATTAACAGTATTCTCCTGTCCCAAATAATGCAGCCGGTAGTTGGCCTGTTGTGTGTTATTGATTCGGTCTAGAGCCATTTTTGCGGTTTCGTATGAAACATGGTCGAGAATTGAAACCCATTGTTTACCATGGCGAACTTCCACATTCCAATCACTTTGAGCTTGCATTTTATAAGTTTTCATTGTCGATCTCTTCCCTCTATCATCTATTAGCGGCCAGCCCCGCCATCGATAACAGTTGTTTCTTTACTGGAATAGTAAGTCTAAACACTTTTAGCATAAAGTAAAGTAAAACGCTCAGGACCGTGATAAAGGGCCCCGAGCGTTTTCAACAATCCAGATTAACAGCCATCATTGGCGACTATTCACCAAACGTGCGATTCTCATCGCCAGTATCGTCATCGGTAAAAGCGTCGACAATTCTAAAGTTCACGTTCTCGTTTTCTTTAAGTAATTTTGCAACTGGACACTGGTTTAAGGCATCCTCGAGAATCGACTGCGCGTCCGTTTGATTTTCATTTGGAAACATAATTTGTGCGTCAACGATAAACTTATAACCCAGTGAATCCTTGACGATATCTACCCGGGTTCTGACTTGTGTGTCTTGTGGAATATGGCGTTGCTGTTCCACAATCCGTAACGTGGCATTGAAACAAGTACTAAGTGCAAAACCAATAAACTGTTCGGGATTTGTACCTGACGCATTAACTAAAGAACTGCTAACTCCGAGCGATAACCCTTCGTTGCCTTGAACAAAACTCTGTCCGACTAAACCGTTTTCATTAATCACATGTGTGTGATAAAGTGAGCCTTCAACTGTCATATTTACGTCCTCCCTGCATTAATAAACTTGTCTACACCGATAATTTAAATGTTTTAAATATAAACCGCAATTATTCATACTTGGACAAAATCTGTTTTGACCAGCTAGTTATCTGTTTAAAATGTCAGTTGATAAGGGAACAGTACAGGTGGTGATTGTCGAAGACTAATAAAATCAATTAAAAAAGTTTATGATTGGTGTATACAACAGTATGTGTTGTGTAATACATAAACCGTTCTATCGGGATTTTTACTTTTTTGACTAAGCACACTAGTAAAACAGTGAAAGACTTTTTTAGGCAAAAAGATCCGTTTATGACGACTGTTCGTTTATAATGGGGTAGCAAGAACGGCGTCATGTCTAGAACGCTAACTCAGACTAATAATAAGGAAGTAAGTTCGGTGTCAAAACAAATCATTTCAATCATTGTACCTTGTTACAATGAAGAGCCCACCATCCCGCTAATCTATCCGGCCGTCGAAAAAGTTTTCGTTCAGTTGCGTCAACAATTTCCGGGATTTGAACCCGAGTATTGGTTTATCAATGATGGCTCAACTGATCAGACCTTGAACGAATTACATAAATTACAGCAAAACGATCCTGAACATGTCCATTTCGTCTCATTTTCACGCAACTTCGGGAAAGAAGCCGCCCTCTATGCTGGCTACAACACGCTACCGGTGATTACGTTGCTGTAATGGACGTCGACCTCCAAGATCCGCCTGAATTACTGATTAAGATGCTCGAAGGCGTCGTCAATGATCATTACGATATGGTTGGCTCGCGACGGGTGACGCGCAAAGGTGAACCACCGATTCGTTCCTTCTTTAGCCGTGCCTTTTACCGGGTGATTAACAAGATTTCACAAACACACATTGTTGAAGGCGCTCGCGATTACCGATTAATGACGCGTCAAGTTGTTAATGCAATTTTGTCAATGGCGGAAGTCAACCGTTTTTCAAAGGGCATTTTCAGTTGGGTTGGTTTTAAAACGAAGTATCTGGAG
>DMZB01000266.1 GCA_003482405.1 Lactobacillus sp.
AACTTTTTTGTTGCACTTCACATTTTCGAATCGTGCGAGCGGTTCTCTTTGTCTAAACACAACATTGATTCTTTACCAAACATTTACATAGTCCATATAAACCCAACATTAAGTCTTTACATTCCACCGCTATACTATGCGTGTAAACGTTTGGTGAGACCTCGCTAAACAACTAATCCACGTGGAGGAATCGCCGTGCTAGACATTATTAAAGCTGCAATTTTAGGAGTTATCGAAGGCATTACAGAATTTTTACCAGTTAGCTCAACGGGACATCTCATATTAGCGGACCAATTTATCAAACTGCATCAATCCACTGCATTTATCAATATGTTCAATGTCACTATTCAGTTAGGTGCCATTCTCGCTGTCGTCATCATTTATTTTCATAAATTGAATCCATTTTCACCACGCAAGACAGTAGCAGAACGTCAATCAACATGGCAAATCTGGGGAAAAGTGATTTTTGCTGTTCTTCCCTCTGTCGTGGTTGGCCTACTGCTCAACGACTGGATGGATGCACACCTCATGAACTGGATCGTGGTCGCAATCACCCTGATCCTATACGGGATTTTATTCATCATTGTGGAAAACCACAACGCCACCCTGAAACCAACCATTTCAACAGTACCACAACTATCCTATCGCATTGCCTTTTTGATCGGCTGTTTCCAATTACTGTCGCTTATTCCTGGGACATCGCGCTCAGGTGCCACCATCCTTGGTGGAATTTTCCTCGGTGTCTCACGATTAGCCGCCACCGAATTTTCCTTCTTCCTGGCCATTCCAACGATGTTTGGTGCCACCTTGCTGAAACTACTTAAGTTTTTCATGCACGGCGGGACACTGGTCGGAATTCAGGGCGTAATTTTACTAACCGGCGTGGTCGTGTCATTTGTGACTGCGTATGTCGCAATAAAAGCACTGCTTGATTACGTCAAAACCAATAATTTTAAACCCTTTGGCTGGTACCGCATTGTGTTAGGTGTCGTCGTCATTATTTACTTCTTGGTTGCTTAATAGCTTGTTTATGCATGTTGCCTAATACGTCGCTTAATAACACTGTTTTTACTAAGAAACGGAGGTTCCATCATGTCAAAAACCTTTTATTTCCGTCTTATCTACCAAATTCCGTTTGCGGCCGGCGTGTTTGTCTTCCTTTGGAGCCTGCTGTCAGGACTAGATGATCTATTATTTACTCCCGCACACCTGCACATCGCCATTTGGTTTGGGACCATTGGCTGGCTGTTAATGGTTATTGGTTGGTCATTAAGGTCCATTTATCACATTTTAGAACGTAACATCAAACGACCGGACCATCACTTCAGCGCACAACGATAGTACTACAAGCTTCGAGCTTCGAGCTCTGAGACTACGTACAATTTCTGGAATAAAAACAGCACAGATGTTTTCGGCCCTAAGCTAACTTAGTTTAGATCCAAAAGCATCTGTGCTATTTAGTGAACTTCTAGAATCTTTGAAATCAGTGTCGACATATCGCTATCCACAATTTTAACGTTGGGCAAGTGATAAAACGTACTTGTTTTATCGACATCCCAAACATCCGAATTTGTCGCGTATAAATAAATATCTTTTTTCATTGCTAATGCCAATCCCAGTTCAGTATTGGCACCCTTCCCAGCCGGTAAAATCAGTATAAAAACATCACTGTTTGTAACTGCTTTCTCTTCACGCAATCCAATCGCCTGTAAATCCTCTAAATCAGCAGCCTGTGAGCGTGTCCAATCATAGGTGTTGTCACACCCCTTTTGATTGAGACCATGAGCGACTGCATGCACTAACTCGATATTTTTGAACGAACTGGCAATGTAGTATTTCACTTTTTTGCGCCGTTTCGGAAATTTCTCATCTTTCATAACTGATTTTACAAATGTGTCTAATTCTTCTTTGCCATAAAATGTTCGGCCTGAATCAGCAATCTTTCCGTCTATGTACATGCGTTGCGCTAAAGTTAACGATGGTGTGGTGAGATCGACACCAAATTTTCCCTTCGCCATTTTAATCTCTTCTTGGCTGAATTGAGACACTGAACCTCCGGAAACTTTGTCTGATTCTGAATCTTCAAAATATTGTGTCATATGCAAAATCATCCCTTCACACTCTGAATGCAAAACAGCTCGTCAAAAACAAAAAGGGCCCTAAGCCTTTCAATCCCGTACACAGTTCGTACACGGTTTTGAAAAAAGGCTTAGAAACCCTTTGATACCGGCGTTCTTGAGAACGCAATAATTGGGTATACTGGATTCGAACCAGTACATTACGGATTCAGAGTCCGGTGCCTTACCAATTTGGCTAATACCCAATAATCCATTATTAAAGTCGTAAATCTGCCAAGCAAACGCCCGGGTGACTTTAAATCACCCCACTGGGGATCGAACCCAGAACTCCGCCTTGAGAGGGCGACGTCTTAACCAATTTGACCATGGGGCAAATTTACTTAACCAATTATACAGTACTGACCGTACACGTCAACGCCCAACCGACGAAAAAAGCCGACTTTTTTAAAATCTCATTTTTCCATGTCCTAAATTTCCATGTGACGTAAATAGCGGCGGTTGCAAAAATCGTAACCACCGCCAATTATTTATCGCTAAAAATAAAAATACCACCCTACGGCGGCCATCTACTCTATCGAGATTTGCTTACGAACAATATCGAAAGGCTCCTTGAAGTCGCGATCATAGATGTCACACAGTGCAACAATCAGCAATAACGGGATCGCCTTTAAACTGGTTTGTGAATCTTCATACCGGTAAAAAGAAGACTTACTGATTCGTATTTTATAACGGTCTTGAAGTAGTTGTAAGACTTCGTGACCTGTTAGCCCTTTTGCCTTACGTGAGTCGTGTAACCACGTTTGGATGTCAGTCGGTTCAGTATTCATGTTGCAAGTCAGCTCCTTTAGTGCTCATTTTATCAATTAATTGACTTCATTACGCGGTAAATAAGAAATTCGACTTGCGAGCATAGAGAATTAAGGTTAATATTCCCATATAAGGGAACGGTTTAAACTTTTAAATGTTAGGGGCGTATTAACATGGAAATTTTCCCAGTCTCGGGATGGCTAAAATCAAGGGGTATTACGCAGCTCGAAGTCGCCGACCTGCTGCAAATTAATAAGAGCACGGTCAGTCGGAAATTACATGGTCGTTCACAATTTAACGTTCGTGAGATTTCTTTATTAAATCAGCATTTCGGTATTCCGCTGGAAGTCTTTATGGAATCAACGGACGATGATGATTTAAACAAATAAGGGATTTCCAGCATCAAATGTTCAAAAATTCAATCGTAATATAAAAACGGCGACCTGACTTTTCAGGGCGCCGTTTTTGCTGTCAAAGATCTTCAATTATTCACCGGCATTATCTTTAATAACCAATACATCAATATCGGCGTTACGGATAACATACCCAGTCGTGGATCCCAAAATGGCCCGCTCAAACGCGTTGGTCCCCGTTGCACCGATTACGATGAGATCAACATGATGTGTTTCCGGAAAGCTCTTAGCAATCGTTGGTTTCGGCGCATCCTGTGTCACAAACGGCGTAATGCGGTCAAATTTAGTCTCCTGCTTTGTTTTTTCCGCTAACTCACCGACGTATTGTTTGGCACGCGTTACCATGCCGTCCATCACGCCGGCAACAGCGTATTCCGAGCTTGAATATAACGGTGCTACAACCTGCAAAAGTAATATTTCTGCATCAGCAGCGTTTGCAATATCCACCGCTTTTGTCAGCGCTAATTTAGAGTTTTCAGAGCCATCAACAGGAACGAGAATATGCTTAGGTGCAAACGTCATTATGGTCTCCTCCTTAAACGATTATCGTAGTTGCGTTTTCTTATTGTATTTATAACATATTAGTGATGTACATTCATTTTTCATGCCTGTCGGCTACCTCAGTTTCGACACTATTATTCAATCGTTTTAAGTATTTCCGGCAAACAACACTTCTAAGGTATTTTTGTTTGCGTCAAGCTTCATTTTCGTTCATGCTTATCGGTAAGTAGAACCTAATGAAACGGAGCATGCCCATGGCTAGTACATTTTTTATTCTTATTATTTTAATCGCTGTTGTGGTGGCAGTTATCATTCATCACCATCTTGAACGTGTCCCTTTACCAATACTATTTATTGTCGTTGGTGCTTTACTGGCAGCGTTACCGCTTTACCACCACTATATTTTCAATCCCAACTTATTTTTGTTTTTTATCGTGGCCCCACTTTTATATAACGAGTCGCAATCGGCGTCACGCTATTGGATCGGTCGTGGCGCAATCAACATTTTTTCGCTGTCCATCATGCTCGTTATCGTTACTGTAGTGGCCGTTGGTGGTGCGCTACACCTGCTCTTTCCATTTCTACCACTGGCATTGGCCATTGCACTGTGTGCGATTGTCACACCAACAGATGCATCAGCTGTCAGTGCGTTTGCGCAACCCAATCCAAACTTTCAGGTACCCTTCACGATTCTCCAAAATGAATCATTGTTTAATGATGCTTCCGGATTTGTGGCATTTGACTTATCGCTACTAGCCTTCACAACTGGCTCATTTTCTGCTAATCGTGCAGTTGGCGTGTTTGTTCTGGAATTCCTTGGCGGTCTAATTGTCGGTGCAATTATTGGCGCAATCTTTTACGCCGTTCGGCAACAGCTGATTCGATCAGCCGATGACAGTTTATTTGTGATGATCGTTTTGGAACTGTTAGTGCCCTTTCTGGCTTACTTTGTCGCCGAGCGACTCACGCTATCCGGGATTTTAGCCGTGGTCGCCGCAGGTCTCGTTCAGGGCGTGGAGAATGACAATCTACAGCTCGTTTCAAGCCGTGTGCAGTTAGTGCGGGCAAACATCTGGGACATCGTTGAAGAAGCCCTCACAGGCATGGTTTTCGTCCTGTTAGGTGTATCGCTACCTACAATCATTGAACAAATTGTGGCCAAGCACCCTGGTTTATTGGGACTACTGATTTTGGTCGGTTTGGCACTTTACGGACTTAAATTTATCATTCGTCTTCTGTGGTCGCGATTTTTGGTGTGGATGCACGTTTCCAGTGAACACCGCTGGCAAGATACATGGTTCATGACAGTTAGTGGCGCTAGTGGGACGATTTCGCTTTCGTTGGCTTTTTTACTACCGACCATTCATGGTCAAAACTTGCTCACGGATCGTAACGCCCTCATCTTTGTGGTTGCTGTGGTCATCATGGCCAGTCTCACTGTGGCCGCCATTACAGTACCGGCAATTACAAAAATGACCACTGAAAATCGGACAAAGCCGACCAGTCAGTGGACACGTGAAATGATTATGACCGCGATGAATACAGTGCGGGCTAACAAGGAGGCTCCAACCGAAGCTCAAATCGTTATTGATGCACTAAGCCAACAGTTACATCAAGCAAACCGTCCCCATCGACATGAGCAGCGCCGGTTATTTGAAATTACCGACAGTGCTGAACGTAAAGCCATCACCGCGATGCATGCACAAAACAAAATCAATGATGATGAACTGCGCTATTATTTACGATTTCTAGATCTAACAAAATTCACTTATAACAATACTGTTTGGCAAAACTTATGGTTACGTGTCCGTTTTGGCGTACATTCAAGCCGTTTATATCACGATTTACAGGCCGGACAGGACATGTTTTTCACCACACCGTTAATTGCCGAACAGTTTTACTGGCAGCGCGAATTTCATAACCACAATGAAGATATTAGACCGCTTGAAGATACTGGCTACCGCGCAGTAATGATGGCAATCAAAGCGGAGCGTCATCAACGTGGAGCGATCACTGTCGAGCTGCATAACGTTCAACGTTTTTACCGCGAACGCCACCGCCGCATGAACATGCCCACGCCAACGCCAGAAGTGGTGTATCGTTTGTTTTTACAGGCTTTCCACGCTGAATATGAATTCGTCCAGTCCGCAATTGATAAGGGCACGCTTGCTGTGGAAACAGCTGAGACACTTCAACAACACATTATTTTTGATGAAATGGCGTACATTCAAAATAATGATGCCTTTATTAAACGCTAGCGTTAATTTGAACAGGTGCCAATTCATTTTCAAAATGAATGAAACCAGCTACATCATCAGTAATCGACATTGTCCGTTCGTGTAATGATTGCCCCTCAAAATTACCTTCGATGATGTCAAATGTGCCATTCGGATGAACTTGAGTCACGTAGGCAACATGCATGGATTTAAAAGATACGACTGATCCTACTCGGGGCTGCAAATCAACTTGTAGTCCCCTTTTTTGTGCGTTAGTTGCCCACTGATCACCATTTCCTAAGTAGGCGTACAGATTTGCTGGAATCTGTTGGTGACGTAATATTCCGGCGACAAAGCCTGTACATTGGTTGATTGGATACCCATCAACTCCGTTGTAAAAGCCCTGTTGACCGGCCATTTTGGTTTCAAGCACCTGTTGTTCAGTTAAAGCTGATGACTGGTTTGTAAGATTGTTCGATGTGGTGAGCGAATCTGCGCCTTGTACAGGCGTTACCACTACTGGTTGACCAACCTGATCTGCGGAAGCTTGCACAGTTGAGCTCATCACTAATCCCCAAGTGCTGCTAATCATCGCAATGCCTAAAGCTAACTTCTTGATAAATTTCATGTTGGCCTCCCCAATTATCGACTGTAAATGTATGTGTATGTGCCATCTTCATTTTGACGGAATGTAAACTCATGTTGGCGTGCGTCTCGACAACGCCAACGTGATAATTCATAGTGTACCGAACCACTATGTTTTAGTTTGTAACTCACAGTCTTAATGGTCTTGGTGATGTCCTCATCAGCGCGTTTTGCGGCGCCGCGAAGCACCTTGTGTAAATCGTGAATAAACTCTGCTGCGTTTGTAATCATGTTAATGACCTTCTTTCAAACTAAGATTAATTGCGTGATCATAATTTATAATTAATCATTACCATCAATCAAAATAAATGCTTGTGAGAAATATTGAACACGATTACGTGTCCCTGCTGGCAAGGAAAATATTGGGATTCTGTGAAATATGGTGTTCTACGTGACGAATGGCAACGCTAATTCTAATTTGACTTTCAGACTACAAAAAATGCATCAGCTGGGCGAGATGTCCGGCTGGTGCATTTTTAACTACTTTTATGATCTAAACTCTACTTCTGAACGCGTTTCTGGATTTCTTCAGTTTGTTTTTCAAAACCAGGTTTGCCAAGTAATGCAAACATGTTCACCTTGTAAGCTTCAACACCTGGCTGGTTGAATGGGTTGATCCCATTCAAATAACCTGAAATACCAACAGCTGCTTCAAAGAAGTAGATCAAGTAACCGAGTGAGTATTCGGTTTGGTCAGGAATGTGAACGGCCATAACTGGCACATCACCATCAGTATGCGCCAATGTAACGGCACGGAAGGCTTGCGTATTAACGTAATCCATCGTCTTGCCTTCAAGGTAGCCGATTTGGTCCAAATCACTGTCTTCCTTAGGAATATCGATATCGTGATTTGGTTTGTCTACTTTAACGACAGTTTCCATCAGGTTACGACGGCCTTCTTGAATGTACTGACCCAATGAGTGCAAATCAGTTGAGAAGTTAGCGCTTGATGGATAGATCCCCTTTTGGTCTTTCCCTTCGGATTCACCCATTAATTGCTTCCACCATTCGGAGAAGAAGGCCATGTTTGGTTCATAGTTTTCTAGTAATTCAGTTGTCTTGCCCTTGCGGTACAAAATGTTCCGCAATGCGGCATAACGATAAGCATCGTTTTCTTCAATTTTGTCTGATGTATAGTCAGCGGCTGCATCGGCAGCACCCTTCATCAACTGGTCAATATCAGAACCTGATGCAGCGATTGGTAACAAACCAACAGCACTGAGAACTGAGAAACGGCCACCAATGCCATCAGGCACAACAAATTCTTCATAGCCTTCTGCGTCAGCTTCTGTCTTCAAGGCACCGTGAGCACGGTCAGTTGTTGCATAAATACGTTGTTTAGCTTCAGCTTCACCATACTTTTCAACTAATTTATCTTTGAAAATTCGGAAGGCAATCGAAGGTTCAGTGGTCGTCCCTGATTTAGAAATAACGTTAACTGAGAAGTCACGGTCGCCAATCACATGAATCAAGTCATGAACATATGATGATGAGATTGAGTTTCCTGCAAAGAGAACTAAAGCACCTTTACGTTCGCTTGCAGGTAGAGATGTGTAGAAGGCTTCGTTTAAGAAGTCAATGGCGGCACGGGCACCCAAATAAGAGCCACCAATACCAATGACAACCAATACTTCAGAGTCACTTTGAATCTTCTTAGCGGCAGCCTTGATCCGGCTAAATTCGTCTTTGTCATATTGCGTTGGTAAATCGATCCAGTCGCGGAAGTCTGCACCTGCACCTGTACCATTGCGTAATTCTGAGTTTGCTGCAGAAACCATTGCCTGCATTTCACCCAATTCATTGTCGTGAACAAACTTTGTCAGGTTCGAGCTATCAAAGGAAATATATGCCATGCTTCTCCTACCTCTTTCTTATAATGATTACGGTTACAAGTATACACTAAAAGCAAATCGCTGGGGGTTAAAATCAGGGCAAAATCAATTGGTATATACCAAAAATGGCCTGCTAATTCCAACTCATCCCCTTGCCAAAAGCACCTAGACCACTTAAAAAAGTTTTGGTCTATTTTTACATTTCCTAATCTTCCCGCTCTTGAGCTCATTATTCGCGTTCAGTTTCGATGTAATCGTTATTAAATTTTTCAAACAAAAAGGCGCCGAACATTTTGTCCGACACCTCTGTTATCTACTAGATGAATCATATTTACATTGTTCCAAGCATGATTCCACCGACAATAATCAACACTGATCCGATGATGATGTTGACCATTTCCCAGTGCGTTTTGCGTTCGCCCACTAGGCAAATCGAGCCAAACTGCGAAATGATGATGCCCATTTGCTCCATGGAATAATCAACCGCCAATCCCACTTTGCTTGTTGCAAGTAACATGAACCAATACCCAGTGCCC
>DMZB01000126.1 GCA_003482405.1 Lactobacillus sp.
CCTACATGTTTCCTTCCTTTGTGTTTTCTTTTGTGAACAGGGCATCTTCATAGATTGAACGGTCCAGCACGTTGTTCGCGTCAGCCAGGGCCTTTTAGATCATTGAAAAACGGTTGTTCAAAAAGAAAAGCTGTAATAGAAATCCATATTGTTTAGGATCCTTATAATAAAGGGGCAGTACCGGGTTGTTACCAACGGGTTCAAAGAACGCCTTTGTGTTTAAGTGGTCTGCAATTAAGCCTGTAAGAGTTGTTTTACCAACTCCAATCATTCCTGCGGTAATTATCACCATGGATATCTCCTCGCTCAAAGTTTTTGGCGCTACAGCATATGGTACAACATTTTGACCGACCATACTGCATCTATTGTAAACAATCTAGTCACTTGTAAGTATCAAAAAGCGCCGAGCTGTGAACTCGACGGATTAAAAAAATTATGCTTTTGGTTCGTCACCATGACCATTAGCCGATTTGAGTTCGTCCCGAATTTCCATGAGAAGGTGTTCCGTTTTCGTTTCAGCAGGCGTAACTTCTTTTTTGGGCATCACTTTGTTAATGGCTTTGACCATTAGGAAAACGACAAAGGCAATAATCAAGAAGTTAATGATTGAATTGATGAAACTCCCAAAGCGGAAGTTTGCTGAACCAATTTTGACAACCCAACTTGAAAAATCGATACCACCGGTAAACATGCCCAGCAAAGGGTTAATTAATGTGCTGACCAGTGATTTAACAATGGCTGTGAAGGCGGACCCAATAATAACACCAACAGCTAAGTCAATCACATTGCCACGCGCAATAAACGTTTTAAATTCTTTCCACATAATGACTTTCCCTCCGAATATGTAAACTGTTAAACCAAACGCTAAGACTTATTTTAGCGAAAGTTACGAGTTCAGAAAAGGGAAATGACCACATACAATAAAATAAATATTGCGAAATTACCAAACGTTGATTTAGGCGTTCACAATGTGATTAGGCTGTTTACCTTGTGCAACAGCAATGACGTTTTCTGCGACAATCGTTGCCATGGCATCACGTGCCTCAACGGTTGCGTTGCCGATGTGAGGTGTGAGCGTCACGTTATCGAGTTGCTTGTACCCATCAGCTACGTTTGGTTCAGCCTCATATACGTCTAAAGCAGCACCGGCTAACTTGTGTGTTTGTAACGCGGTTAACAACGCGGCTTCGTCGATAATTGGTCCCCGGGCAGCGTTGATTAAAATGGCTGTCTTCTTCATGTGACTAATGGCATTTGCATCAATAAGATGTTTTGTTTGGTCTGTAAACGGTGCGTGAATTGTAACCACGTCTGATTGTGCTAAAAGTTCGGTGAGGGACACAAATGTTGCATTTAGAGCTGTCTCTGTGTCATGTGGCAATTGTTGTCGTTGCGAATAAATGATGTGCATGCCAAAGGCTGACAAACGTTTGGCCACGGCTTGGCCGATACTGCCCATGCCAATGATCCCAACAGTTTTGTCACTAAGCTCGTGGCCAAGGAAGAACAGTGGTGCCCAACCGGAAAAGCCGGTTGTTCGCATGACACGGTCACCTTCAGCAATACGGTGCATGGTACTTAAAATAAGACCAATAGTTACTTCGGCGGTGGACGTGGTGGAGACTGCCGGCGTATTGGTAACCGGAATATTTTTCGCCTTAGCCGTGGCAACATCAATATTGTTAAACCCAGCGCCGTAATTTGCAATTAATTTCAAGCGTGGTGCGGTATTAATTAAGTCTGCATCCACCTGCGTCGATAACGCTGTAATGAGATAGTCGGCCGTTGCTAACTGTGATTTCAGCGTGTCTCGATCAATCAATCCTGTGCCAGTATACCGATTGACGGTTAACCCCGCCTTAGTCAATAACGTTTCTGCTTTATCAGGTAGTTGAGCTGATAAATAAACATTTGCCATCTTTATCGCTTCTTTCCAAATATTCGTGAAGATTGATCCAACTCCATTCTACACCATTAGAAATCGCTTACATCATTGTAAAACAGTGTGTTTTTGTTTATCCTAAAGAAGGATTACATGCTCAATGTGGGTTGCGGTCATGCAGTAAGCGAATGGATGGCCGCGGCCCAATAATTAAGGAGAAAAACGTTGATTAAGATAATTGCCAGTGACTTAGATGAAACACTGCTAGATACTGATGGGACCTTGAACCAAAAAAATATTGATGCCATTAAGGCCGCGACTAAAGCCGGGGTTTATTTTGTGCCAAACTCAGGTCGTGGATACGAATCGTTTGAGGACAATCTTATTGATTTGGGGTTAGCTCAGCAGCCACATCAATATAAAATTTCTTATAATGGCGCGGCCATCTTAGAGAACGCACATGACCGAGTGATTGCAACTAATGGCCTGCCATTTGAACTGGCTAAGAGTGTGTTTGACGCTGGTCGTTCGTTTGACCACGTCAGCTGTCATGTATACTTATTGGATCAGTTGTATATTTACCATCAAACGCCAACTGATGCGGCTTACATGGCGTCACGGCAGGTACCTTTTACCAAGTTAGAGAAGCCTGACCTGACCTTCTTAAAAGACCGGCCAATTATGAAAGTGATTTTTGAGACACCGGATGTGCCACGTCAGCACGAGTTGGCTGATCATGTGATGGCAACGTTTGGCGACGATGTTGATGTCACCTTTTCGTCAGGCCGTTACATTGAGTTCAACAGAAAGGGCGTTAATAAGGGGCGTGCGCTGTTACAACTTGCTGATCTGCTTGGTGTCGATCACAAAGACACGATGGCGGTGGGCGATAACTTCAACGATTTGCCAATGATCAAGGCAGCCGGTGTTGGTGTGGCAGTGGCAAACGCCGTCCCAGAAGTGGCCAAACAGGCGGACGTCCAAACAAAGGCGACTAACGATGATGGGGCCATTGCTGAATTAGTTAATGAGTACGTGTTGAAAGGGTAAACTGAATGGCGGATATTGAGACACAATTGACCACGGCCCATGACCGTGGTTTATTAATTGCAATTTACAATTTTATTGATGACGAAACATTTTCGGTTGGTTATGTTATGGCTCAAGACGCTACACATGTACTGTTAAAAGTCGTTGATCCTAATGGTTCAGTTAATGGGATTCAAATCATTAATAAAACGTTCATAACAAAAGTTCTATTACGGTCAGACTATTTGCGCAGCACTGAAGTTTGGACACAGACAGCGATTGCACAAGGGCGAGATGATCCATGGCAGGTCACACAATGGACCGATCAATTAAGTATAAATCCCGACAATTTACTAACTTCAGCGTTGCAAACAGCTTTGCGGCATAAATGGGTGATCAACCTTGGCACAATCCGTCAACTAGACGATGAAACGGCCGAAGATGCTGATTTCACAGGCTTCCTGGGAGATTTTGTTGGTGACACACTGGCGTTAAATTATTTAGATCCCTGGAACTTAGCGGATGCTTGGCAAATCGATATGAAGCTAAACGAAATCAATTACATCAGAATCGGGGCCGGTGTGTGCGTTAACATGCAGGCGTTGTTTGAAGCGTATACGGATGAACGGTTCTCATCCCGTTAGGTTTGCGGAGTAAATAAGAAAAAATATCCCGTAATACTTCCGATTGTCTAATCGGTGGTATTACGGGATATTTGTATTGAAGACTATGTTTTCTAATGCCCCTGGCTGGATTCGAACCAGTACTCACCAAGGTGAACAGCGACCTGAACGCTGCGCGTCTGCCAATTCCGCCACAGGGGCATGTTGAATTATTCCCTTCAACAAGATACTAGTTTACACGACCTCAAGAAACACGGCAAGTGCTATTTGAATTTTTAGCGCTATTTCACGCCCGAAATCTGATAGTCGGTGGAGTGGAAGAGTGCACGCCAATGTCTGGTGAGCCACGAGGCAGGTTGGACACGTTTTGTGGAACGAACCGTCGCAACCGGTGCTGTCGTTAAGAAGCTGGCATCGCCTGATTTTGGTGTCAAACGAACTTGGCCAAGCGCCGTATTTGCCGGTGCGGTGGTGGCAATGTCGTTATCATACTTGGCATGTGATACTGTAATCGCTTGTGGGGTATCGTTTTTGACAAAAAATGCGACGTTGCCGGCAACATGTGCTGGCAGATGACCGTTTTTATCGGCCAGTACGCGTACTGAATGAACTGCATGATTAGTGCGAACGAGTTTTGTTTGCGCCTGAATCTGGTTCAGCATGAAGATCGTGTTTGTAAAACGTGTGATGTCATCTGTGAGTGTACCGCTGCCGAGTAATACAGTAATAACGCGACGTCCCTTTAATGTCGTTTCGCCGACAAAGTCACCCCCAATAGATGGCGTAGAGCCGGTCTTGATTCCGGTAAAAATATAGCCACTCTGGGTGTCAGTCAGTAACCGGTTGGTGTTGGTTAGTGGATAAGGTTGACCCGTAAAGCCCGTAGTTGTGGCAGACGCCTTGGAGGTAATGTCTCGAATCTGCGGAAAGTCAGTCATTAATCGTTTAGAAACTAAGGCTAACTCCCGTGCCGATAAGCGATTTTCAGCATCATCAGATTGGTGTTTGTCTTTTAATGTGCCCATATCACCATTTTGCAAACCGGCTGGCGAACAAATCGTGACTGCTGGCAGACCAAAATGCTGTACGAGTTTTTCCATCGCATGATTTGTCTTTGTCAAACTGCCGGTTGCTTTCACGCCAAGTGCAATGGCAGCCGCGTTACCAGAAGGTAGCAGCGCATCTTCCAATAACTCATGAACAGAATATGTGCGTTTGCTACTCAATGGCACATTAGTCAACGCTTTAGAACGGCTGAGTTTAGCAACGGCCGGTGTGACGTGAACGGCTGTATCATTGCTGAGTCGATGTGCCTTGATCTGTTGTTCAACGAGATAAGCTACTAATAGTTTGGATGTTGACGCGATTGGCAAACGTTGGCGGCCATTTTTTTCGGCAATAATCTGACCTGTTTGTTCGTCAATTGTAATCGCAGCCTGTGCGTTGACGGATGGCGTGATTGTTGCTGGTCATGGTTGCGGTTGTCGTCACCGCAACCATGACCAGCAACGTGACAATGATTGTTTCCCCGAACCCCTGTAAGT
>DMZB01000293.1 GCA_003482405.1 Lactobacillus sp.
GGGCGCCATTGCTAACGTTTTTTTGTTTGAACAAGGTGACCATGCAATCCTGGACTTGATCAAACATGTAACCCCGGAACCAAAACAGTTGGCGTTGACTTTTGCCTGGTACCGCCTGCATGAAGCCACCGAAACAAGATGTTGTAAAACCATTTGACACGTTGTCCAACCTAGACAATTTAGTCCGTGACTATCCTAAAGCCGAGGTATTGGCTAAACTGTTGCAGCAAACCTCCCAAGGGCTTGCGCATGATACTGCGCTGGGGTTAGCGGCTGCCTTGCATGCTACTGACGGCACGCCTGCCGATCGCTTCAAACATTTCTTTGATCGCTTTAATCATCCGGAACCCACGCTTAACCGTTTAAAGAACGGCAAAACCAGCTTTAGTGCGTTTGCCATGGCATCGGATGATCTGGCCGAGACACAGACGTTTGATACACTTAGTGAACTCTTGGACTTCTTTTATCAAGACCGTGCCGAGCGTGAACGGGTAAACGAGCAAGCCGGCAACCTGATTCATATTGTTCGTAACGAGCTCAAAAAGAATCGTAGTAAGCTCAAAAAGTTGAATCAAACGATGGCCGAGACTAACCAGGCAGATAGTTTTCGCATCAAGGGTGAATTGCTCACGACCTATCTCAATCAAGTCAAACGTGGCATGACTGAAATCACATTACCCAATTTTTATGATGACGATAAACCGTTAAAGATTAGCCTGTCGAACCAAATCGGGCCCTCTCAGAACGCGCAGAAATATTTTAATCGTTACCAGAAGTTAAAGAATGCGGTTGCTTACGTGACTGAACAGATTCGCTTGACCCAAACTGAAATTGACTATTTAAGCAACATTCAGGCTCAAATTGAGTTGGCGAGTCCCAAAGATATCAACGAGATTCGTATCGAACTGCAACAGCAAGGCTACATTCGTGTGCATCGCAAGCGTGGTAGCAAGAAGCCGCGTTTGCAGATCAGCCAGCCTGAAAAGTTCCGTGCTACGGATGGTACACCGATTTCGGTGGGTAAGAACAATTTGCAAAATGACAAACTGACGCTGCATACAGCCAAGAAGACTGATACTTGGTTACACGTCAAGAACATGCCCGGCTCGCATGTCATTATCCACAGTGCTGCCCCTTCCGATGAAACAATTGCGGAAGCCGCAAACCTGGCTGCATACTTTTCAAAGGCCCGCGACTCAGCAAGTGTTCCGGTAGACTACGTGCAAGTTAAACGCGTTCACAAACCTAATGGTGCCAAACCAGGGTTTGTTATCTACGAAGGTCAGCAAACGGCTTATGCCACCCCTGATGCTGAACTCGTGAAGCAGTTACGCGTTTAAAGCTTGTCATACCTAATTGCTGAAATAAATTTGAAACCACTATGTATACTGAAATCCCCATCGTTTAGGCGAATGTGACGCCTGCACGATGGGGATTTTAAGTTGTTTACAGTTAACACTGTGTCGACAGTCAGAATCAGTTAATAATCTGAAATTCATACGGAAACTTTGTGTTGATCTTAGCGCCAAGGCGAAATTGAGCACCCACTAGTGGTAAGTTTGCATGCCAACGCGTTTCAAGGTTAACAGGTACATCAACCATTTCAACTTCACCTTTTGTGGCCGTGGCAAACGGACCTTGGTTTAAGTCCCGCCGGTCGGCCGCTGTCGTTTTGTCGAGTAAAGCCCTGACCAAAAGTCGGATCCAGTTAATCCCGGTACCTTTGTTTAACAAAGCCAGTTCAGTAAACGGCAATGCTGTCGTTACCATTCGGGCATGGCCACTTAGCGCTGAAAACAGCGTGTTGTAGAAGCCACTTTGACGCATGGCACCAGGTTCAGCATCAATGCCAGGAACACCTTGGTTTTCAACCTGTAACGTATGTGTTGGTGCCTCATAGGCTGTTTGCCCGATCTCAACTGGGTCAGCGACGCCAATCTTATTCGTATGATAAACAATTCGTGTCAGGAATCGATCACCATCCTGTGCTGCTTTACTGGCTTTGTCCTTGTTAATCACAATAACATTAATGTGGCGTAAACGTAGCGCACCAATTAATTTAAGACGATTACCTGGAACAAATACCCAGCGTGGCTTTTCTAGGTCGATGATGCCTAAAATATCAGAAATCTCCTGCGGCTCCAGATACTGTTTGTCCGCCAATTGTGGAATCAAACTGATGGCGTTGGGATTATTATTGATGACAACCGTTTTGATGCCTTGCTGATGCAGTTCACTAATAACGGTGCTCATGACATAATCACCAGCTGCCCCATCACCTAACCGAAAAGCGCCGGTCGTAACAATTAACGCGGTTTTGTCTGATAACGGGCGGCTCTCGTTCTCTAGTTCATAAGTTGAGTAAAACGTCGGTACTACTTCTGAAAACTCACCGGCAGTCGGTTCAACGGTTTTATAGGTTGGAATGATGCCAGCGGTGTGTGCCTGGTTCATTACAGCATCGGCGTTTGTTTGCCAAAGCTGCGCAATCAAACCATCGCTGAAACCATAATATTTTGCCCGCTGTAGCCAATCATTGTCGCCGGCATGCGCGGCAGTATCCACCTCAAGGTTATAAATGTTTCGTAATTTATGGAAATAAAATTCGTCAATTTGCGTCAACTCGGCTAATTCATCAGATTGATAACCCCTCCGAATGGCCTCAAGTAAGAGCATAATGCGGTTATCCCGGGGATGAATAAGTTGCTGAATGAGGTCATTGTCAGTTATCTTTGCCAGGGCATCGAAAGCAAAGTCACGATTGTGATAATGAGCTGCCCGCATGGCCTTAATCATTGCCTCTTCCATTGAACGGCCAATACCTAACGTTGCACCAACGGACTTTTGAACCGTCGTTAATTGACGATCAGCTTTGACTCCACGCCGCTGGGCCTCGTCAAAAGCAAAAATGGGAAAACGGACAACCACGTGGTCCAGAACGGGTTCAATCAACGCCGTACGTTTCGCGAATCGACTGGACAATTTGACTTCTGGTAATGAGATACCCGTCATCACATTGGCGGCCACAAGTGCAATCGGGTAGCCACTGGCACGTGAAAGCATGGCAGACACACGATCATAATAGGGACTAACTTTCATAATGAAATAATTGTCGAGTACTGGATCCAATGCAAACTGAACGTGCATAACACCAACAATGTGTAAACGCCGAGCCACACGAAAGGCCGCCTGTCGTAATTTCTGATACTCACGGTCGCTGAGCGTTTGGATCGGTGTGACCTCAATGGAATCGGCAGCGTGAATGCCCACTGGATCCATATCTTCCATGGAGCCTAATAGCAGTGTGGTGCCGCGTACATCACGAAGAACTTCAAAAGACACTTCCTTGAGACCGACAATGCTCTGGTCAACGATGACTTGCCGCGTTCGTGATCGTTTGAACGCAGCACTCAAGGCTGAATCAAGTTGATCGGCATTTTCAGCCAGTACCCGATCGCCCTCACCGCGTGGTGCAACAGACTAAACAATGACCGGAAAGCCAACCTGTCTGGCGATATCAAAGGCGTCAGAAGTCGTACTGGCAACTGTGGATGTAATCACGGGTTCACCTAGTTCACGGAATGCCTGGTTCATCAACGCCGGATTGTTGATCAGCCGCACGGTTGTTAACGGCATCCCCAGCACATTGA
>DMZB01000012.1 GCA_003482405.1 Lactobacillus sp.
AGATAAAGAAGTTTAAGGGCCCTGATTTTTCAGTCAGGCGCCTTTTTAATAGGTGATTTTATCTGAGTTGCAGGTAATTAAGGGTTAATTAATGTTTGGTTAACAGTTGATTTACAAGTAGGCGTCATAATGAATGATGTAAGGCGGAACTAACAGAATTAGGGGGAGAGGCATATGGCAGAGACAGCATTGTCATTAAGAAATGTGTCCAAAAGCTTTGGTCGTTTTCAAGCATTAAGCGATGTTAACCTCACCATTCATCGTGGCGATATTTACGGATTGATTGGTGAAAATGGCGCTGGTAAAAGTACCATCATGCGTTTGGTCACGGGATTGTCACCATTGAAGGATGGCAAGATTACTTTGCTGGGACAAGATCGGGGCGCAGGGTATCAAAAAAGGCTTGCCAGCATCGGCAAACCCTTAATTAACCATTAATTCGTGTAATTGTGACCTGATAATCGCCATTTGGTGCACTGACCGTCACGGTGTCGCCAACGTGATGATTGATCATCGCTTGCCCTAACGGCGAGTCAAACGAAATTTTGTTGGCGTTCAAATCAGCTTCAAACTTACCAACGATTTGGTAGCTGTCAGTGTCGTCTTCGTCGTCGAATTTCACTTCAACATGTTTGCCAACCTCGACTTGATCCGTTGTTTCAGGTGTAACCACTTCGGCATATTGAATTAGTTTGTTAAGGTAACGCAACCGACTCTCTAAATGGCGTAAATCACGTTTGGCAGCGCTGTACTCCGCATTTTCGGATAAGTCGCCTAAAGCGCGTGCCTCCTGCAATTGCTTAATTCGGTTGGGTCGGTCTAATTCCAGTCGTGTGATTTCCGCTTCGATTTGGTGATAGCCAGCAGGGGTCATTGAGTTTACGGTCAGTTGCATGTTCAAACTTCCTTCTAACATGATTTCTGCCCACATTATAGGCTATGGATCGCTATTCGTCATCAAGCACGGAGATTTTCGCGCAGTTGATCAATGTGGGCGTCGACTTCCATTTCACCACGGCGCATGGTCATGGAAGCTGTGTGAATCGTGCTACCGGGCCGATTGACCTTGTTGTAAATAACAACGGGGTTAAAGAGGAAGCGTTGTGCCCCGGCCTCATAGTCAGCCGTAAAAAGTAAGTCTTCAGCCAGCGTAAGGTGTGTATTGAACCGCAGTAACAAACGATTGATCACGCTCACCCGAAAAGCTTTGTTCCAAGTGTAGCCGCCGATTTGAGTACCGTGTTCGGTTGCTTCAGCTAACATATCATCCTGGCTGATTTCGTGCCAGCCTTTCAGACCAGCGACAGCCCCGCGCGCATAGCCACCCCATGTGTACCCAGCTGTAACGAGGTCCACGCCTGGTTGGCTCATGCCAGTGACAAACGTTTCCAGATAGTTTGGCTCCACAAGATCATCACCGTCAACGAAACAAATAATTGGTGCGTGTGCATGGTCGATGCCGTAGTTTCGGGCCGCTGATACGCCGCTACGCTCGGGTAAATGTGCCGCGATGAATCGTGAGTCTTTTTGCGCCCAGTGTTCAACTAAACTGTTTGAACCGTCCGTCGAATGATCATCGACCATGATGACTTCAAAGTTGCTCAGTGTTTGCCGCGCTAAGCTAGATAAACATGGGTCAAGGTAGTTGCCAAGGTTGTAAATGGTGACTACGGCTGTGATGTCTGGTGTTCGATTTTCACTCATGATGTTTTTCCCTCCTCAAACTCATTCGTTTGACATGATGATACGAGGAAAGGGTGGAAAAGGGGTGGATTTATACTTACTGTTGGAAAAGCTAATGTTTTATTGTATACTGTATACATTAAAAGGAGATGATCATATGCCAATCCCGACGAAGGCCCCTTTAATGAAAACCAACGCGAAAGAACTCGTGTATGACCAAATTCGTGAATGGATTATCGATGGCACATTGGAACCAAACGAATGGATTACGGAAGCTGAGTTGTCCTCAGCAATTGACACGAGCCGGACACCAGTTCGCGAGGCCATGCAACGTTTATCAAATGACGGTCTGGTAGTGATGCAAAATGGGTTAACCACGCGCGTCGCACCGTTAGAGACACAAGATGTTGCCGCAATTTACTATCCGTTAGCCTCCATTGAAGGACTCGCGGCTAAGCTAGCAGCTGATCGGGTGACTTCTCAAGAAATCGATAGACTGACAGAGATTGATAAAGGCTATCAACGGGCACTACGTCGCGGATCGTTACGTTTGGAAATCAAACGTGATCGTGAGTTTCATGCAGCCATTCTGGAAATTGCGGATAACGGATTTGTTACGAAGTTTGCCAATCACATGTACAGTCACGTGACTCGTTTTGAGACGTACTTTTTTGAGCAGCAAGGTCATGGCATGACGATGAATGAACGCAGTCACGCCAATATTATTGCGGCGCTACGTGCGCATCAACCGGAGTTGGCAGCGCAAGCGATGTCGCTGGACTGGCTGGAAACAATGCAGAAGATTAAAGCGTCATTTTAGTTTGAATTATCATAAAACAACAACGCCACTTTCGATATGGAGGTGGCGTTGTTGTGAAGGAACTAGTAGGTTGCCTGAATCCGTTCTGGGTAAGTATCAATAAACTTGGCTAGCCTGATTAAATCAGATTTTGATAGTGTTCCCACGTATTTTTCGTGGATAAGTGAGTTCACTGAAACTTCCTTTGCAGATAGAATATCGATATAAGATTGTTTCTTTAGACCTGCTGCTCTCCACTCTTGAATTGGATAGTATTGCGCCTTAACAGCTTTAGACTTTTTAACGTATTGTGAAGTGATGTTGTCTAGAATAGCAACTAGTAATCCAGAGTAGGCAATTTTAACGACATAACGATTTTTTACGCCAGATCCATCATCAAAGGTTACCGGCATGTAGTAGATGTCACCCATGGTCTAAGAACCTTTCTTTTTGACGTGGAAAACGTGTTCTTTTTTGTCGTATGTCATCTGTTCTACGCCATTGCCATACTTATTCGTTAAATCAAGGCTTTTTTGTCCCATTGTTTGGAGAAGTTTGTCTTCCCGATATTGTTTTAGTTCAGAAATCATGTTTTGAAAGGTGCTGTAATCTGTAATCACAACACTTGGTTGGTTATTACTGGTGACGTAAATGTTGTCGCCTGTTTCTTGTGCTGTCTTGACGACTTTTCGCCAATGTTTAGTGACTTCAGTGCTCGAGATAATAGAACTGTCGGTGCCGATTTTCATCATTCTTATTTCATCTCTCTTTCCGCTTGTGATAGAAGAATTATATAATATCAAGTGCTTAATTACACGTATAATGGTCTGAATAATTATACATAGAATTATGAAGCTTCAATGTTTTTAATTCTTTTCACCATACGCTTTCCCAGTATACGTGATCTTTCCAGGTTCCCGTCCAAACACGGCCGCGTATTCGGCCAGACGGCGCTTTATCAGCCGTTTGCGCTGTTGGTTGATGATTTTGTACGCATCTACAGTGGCATTCAGTTTAGTGGACGTTAATTGATAGCGCCATGTCCCATACAGGTCGCCGTTAATGAGAATCACCGGTTCGATTTGACCACCAGTGTGCCAAATCTTCTTTTGATGTTTGCTGGTAATCCATGTCTTATCCGCGTAGCCAATGAGCAGGGGGTCAAACTTGCAGAGCATGATCAGTTCAGGCATGTCCGCGGTTGGTGTTTTTGTTGGTCCATAATAGGTTTTGCCGTCGTGTTCAAACGTTGTTAAGCCACTCAAGTCCATTTCAGTGAGGTGCAATGCCGTTTGCGATAAGCCAGCGAAGTGCGCGTAGTCTTGCATCGTTGCCGGACCGTAAGCAGTAAAATAAGCCTTTGCATAACGTTGAAGAGTTGGCAAAAGCGGTCGATGCGGTGTTGGTGGGCACGCGGTGAAACTGGTGTTAGTCGCTGCAATTGCTGGCAAGTAAAGGCGACCATGCATGGATTCGTCTAGTAATAGCGCACTCCAAGTAAAGAGGATTTTCGCTTGATCTCCGAATTCTTCGAAGAGTTCATCACGTGTGAACTGGGGATGGTCGTGACCAAACTGATGGAAGTGATTGAACGCCTCGTCAGGATCGAGATTATTTTCTTGTAAGTGTTTGACAACCCAAGTGTCACGATCACCAAAGATTGTCACAAATGTCTGCCACGAACGCTGAGTAAACAAATGAAGTGTTTGGCGATTGCCCCAAGCCTTCACAATGGGGGAGTCTTGGACAGCGGCTTCGAAGGCAGCTGGGTCAGCATTTGCCATCCGATTGTACAGGTTAAGCAACGCGGCGTTGCCATATTGTGCCTGAATGCCGAGCAGGTGATCGACTGTCTCGGCCGGTGTTTTGACTACAGGATTAACCAGTAAACTATTTTGTAACCGCTGGTGGCGGATTTCCGTTTGCGTAATTGTGTCTGTCATTTGGGTTCCCTTAGAGAGTGTAGTATCAAAATATAGCGTGTTTAACCGCGAATGTTCACGGTGCCGTGACGTTTACACAGGTAGCTGGTGATGTCGTGGTAGTTATGCCACGGCGTTTCGTTGTCGTCGGGTTTTGTCAGCAGGTCCATCACGTGAACGCCCCAGTCGTTTTCAGTGTGAGCGACGCCGCCGGTTGGATAGACGTCGAGGAGCTGATTCGTATCGCGACAGATGGTGTAATACGCGATTAAGTCGTTAGCGTTTTTGATGGCATATAGTTGGTCGTTACTTTGATGCTTGATTAATAACGGCCGCGCAGTTAATTCAGTTGCTGCTTGTCGTTTGAGTCGGGCAAACGTCGCGCCGTGTTGCTCGTATATAATGTCAGTCAGTAGTACGGTCCGATCACCATGGGTCACCTGCAACACGTGAACATGATGAGCACTTAATGGGTGACTGGCAGGTAAAACAGTCACTAACCACAGCGAATCACGGGTTCGAATGTGGGCTTGATGTGTGCCAAATAGACGAATATGTGCGTCATCAGTGGTTATTTTATCAGCGATGAATTGATTCAGGACGGTGTCCAGTGATGTAAACAACATTTTGCCTCCATTCTAACATGTGATAGTCAAAAATCGTGTTGTTGCGTGAGTTAGTGTATAGTGTATGTAACTTTACAAATGAGGTGGAAAATATGCCAATTCCAAAGAGTCAGCCCGTCAAACGTGACACTGCGACAGATCGCGCATATCAGCAAATCCGTAGCTGGTTGATCGATGGGACATTAGAGCCAGGTGAAAAGCTTGCCGAGACAGCCCTGGCTGACGCGATTTCAATTAGTCGGACGCCGGTGCGTGAGGCTTTACAACGTTTGGCAAACGACGGATTTGTCGTCATGAACACGGGTCAAGTAACTCGCGTTGCACCGTTGTATCAAGACGATGTGGCCACATTATATGAACCAATGGCCGCTATTGAAGGCTTGGCTGCACAATTAATGGTTGGTAAAATCACCACGGCACAACGAGATCAACTACAGAAACTCGATTCACGGCTGACAACGGCACTACACAAACAAAATGTTGATGCAGAATTAAAGGTTGATCGCGCGTTTCATGACCAGGTATTGGCGGTCGCCGACAATCCGTATTTAACTCAGTTCAGTAACTTTTTATATAGTCATATTTTGCGGTTTGAAACCTATTTCTTTAGCCATCATGATGCCAATATTGACATCAATGGGCGTCAGCATGAAGCCTTGTTACGTGCTATCGACCAGCACGATGCAGAGGCCGCTAAGCAGGCACTGACAAGCGACTGGCTGGAAACGATGACTCAGATTCAACATGCACAGGAACAAGATAATTAGTTAATTTTAGCATATTGTATACGATGTGCAACAAATATAATAAAAGGACTCAATAATTATTAGACATTTTCGTCTAACAATCATTGGGTCCTTTTGGCTTCTTTTTGAAGCGTTATTAAATTGTTTGGATGATGTTATTGAGTACTTGTGATAAAAGATCTTGGGGCAATGACTCAACAAATATTGGTTGTCTCTCTAAATAATCGAATGATTTCAGTTGTTCAGTGAAAATAGTGCCATCACCAAATTTCCTGTCCAGTTGCGGGGGTGTCCCAATCTTTAAGATCCTTGAGTTGTCGATAGCTTTCAGGTGTTCCTTTATAGTCCGCATACTTTTCTGATAGTGTCTGGGTAATTGGCTCTAGTTCGACGACTGTTTTACCATTTAATTTCTTTGTTTTAATTTTTATATTGTCACCGATCTTTAGATTAGCCACCATGCTCACCACCTTTTTAGCGAAGTATAAACGTCCGTTTAGCCTTTGACAAAAGATAAATTATATCAAACATCATTTGAGATGTTGTTAGATTGACTTTGCGGTCTTGAACCAGGATGATAATAGACAACTTGGGGAGGCCATGCCTATGAACATAAAAATTTCGATTCGTCCGTTTACAGATGCAGATGCAACAGAAACGGCCGCGATGGTGAAGGATGTTTTGCTGACGGTTAACATTAAGGATTATGGTAAAACATTGATGTTGAAGACGGCCGCAGAGCACGATGCAAGGCATCTTCGTGAGATGGCCCATTACACCGACTTTTACGTGGCCGTGAACGAATCCAATAAGATTGTTGGTTGTGGTGGGATTAGCAATTATTGGGATGTGCCGCAAGAAGCCATCATCTTGACGGTGTTCGTTGATCGGCATCAACAGCATGCAGGCATCGGCCATCAAATCATGGCTCAATTAATGCGTGATCCAGTATTTCTACGGTCTAAACGAATTGAGATTCCGGCTGCAGTCAGTGCGGTACCGTTTTATCAACAGTTTGGGTTTAACTATAAGAACGGTCATTCAAAGCCAGATGACGAAGGCCACATTCGGCTGGAACTGCATCGAACAGTGACACAATGAAACTCGACCAAAAACGTGAACCCCTTCAAAACGGAGTTCACGTTTTTGCTTATTGGATCAGTTTTGTTAAAACGTAATTTAAGTCAACGTCCGACATCAACATGTCAGGCGTCCACGGAATATGAATGTCTGGAGCATAGCCAATGTTATCAACGCCTTTGCCCTGATCAATGGCGGTTGTACGCGTTGTGGGATACCAAAATTCGAAATCAGGGAAGACCTCTGCTGCAACGTTTGCGTAATCAATGATGCCGGCTGAGTTGCGTCCGACGATAGTGACTTTGGGAGATGCACTGACAATGTGAATAAAATTGTCGCCTGAACTGCCGCAGTAGCGGTCACAAAGCACATAAACGTGTTCTGGTTTTTTATGTCCGGTTATGTCAGTCTCGTCATCAGGATCATCGGCAAAATATGCCAAACCGGCTCCCATGTGCATTTTTAGATTAGACAAGATTGTATCTAGAAACGTTTGCTCACTAGCGTCGTCCTTAACAGCAAATTCTTCAAAGATGTGCCGACGGTTCCTTAAATTTGTCGGCGTGTAATTTGTTTCCTGAACAACATCTGGATCCAGGTGCTCGAAGAGTGCGTCCAAGGTTGTATCAACGGGAAATAACCAGTTTAACAGTGGATAGTAGACATTGTCAGAACCACCACCGTTTTTACGCACATCAATGATCAGATTGTCTAGGTGTGAAAGGTCGGCACCATGTTGCTTCAACAATTGGTTCATTGGAATTGTGCTAGCAAAATCGTCGAGTGTTAGTAGGCCAGTAGTATTGGACAATGCGTGATACTTGTGACGAGGAGTCGCGGAGGTTCGTTGCTGAAGTTTGATTGGTATGACAGAACCATCCGACAGCGTGACTTGTTGTGCCTTTCGCAGAATTGACGACCATTCTTGATGTTCAATGGACGAGTCTAATCGCCGTTTAAATTGCTCGGCAAGATCTTCAATTGGCTGTCGATCAATAGCAATAATCTGAGCACCAACCGGTATTTTGTTATCATACGTCGTCACAACATACAGCGAATTTTGATAACGTTGTGTGAGAAAGGGCATTCGCAACTCAGTTTGTTTGGGTGAGTAAAGGTAACAATGATGGTCTCTAAAGTCGGCTAGGTAATCTTCAATGACATCACTTAATTGATTGATGTCGAGAACATTCGTGATTTGCTGTCGAAAAAAATTCGGTCGATCCCAGTCCTTCTTATCCATAAAGCCGGCATAGTCGTGGTGCATAATTGTAACAATACGATCAAAAATATCTAAATTAGTCATTTTGCTCACCTCTGTTTGTTATTACGGATAGTGTAGCCAAACGAAGATGGATGATGTTAGCCAGTTTGTCTTGTATACTGGACATATGAAGAAAATAAATTTTGGTTTAATGTGTCGGCAAATTCGCGTAAGTAAAGGACTGTCACAAAAGGAAGTTTACCTTGGGGTGATGTCGCGTTCCTATTATGCGGCGTTTGAACACGGAGACTACAATATTTCTGCTGAAAAACTGATTGCCGTTGTTGCTAACCTTCGACTGACGATGGCCGAGTTTATGTTTATTGCACGTGGGGACCAGTCCAGTGCACCCGATCAATTACGATATCAGATTTATGTGTTGTACAACCGTTGGAACCTCGACGAATTGATGGCTATTTTTGAGCGTTATCGTCACAGTGATGACCAATTACAACGGTTCAATGCGATACTTGCATACGCCTTGGTCTATATCACGAGTAATCATTCGTTAAAGATGAATACGGCGCCGATTGATGAATTGCGACTGTATTTTACGAATTTAAAAACATGGACTTTGTCAGATGCAGAAACTGCAAGTATCTTGTTATCGTTGTTCCACGTTCAGCCAGTTCAAGAAGGGCAGCATATTTTCGATGAAATCGTCTCAACAATCCATCGCTTTACGGCGTTGTATGACCGGGCGAATGATTTAGCCAGCACTTTGGCAAATGCTTATTTGGATTGGTTGCAGACTTTATTAATAGAACACCATTATCAGTTGGCACATGAGTGTATCGCTCAAATGGAAACAGAAACGATGTTTGATCAGAATATGGAAGCAGTCGTTATCCGTCGTCTGGCCGATATTTTGGTACGGTTGTACGATGATTATCCGCAGGCCAAACGTGACGGGGATAACTTATTGAACTGGTTAACGGCTTTACGTTACGGGCAAGCAAACATGCTGATAGCCATTTTTGAAGTACATAAATTACGTGGGCAAACACATTACGAGGGACATTCTGCGCGGAAGTCGGCACACTAAAAATCGTAGATGCAAACAAAAATAAGGATGCCTCGATATAATACGAGACGTCCCTATAAAATGTCGGACAAGGTCCAAAGATACTATTTAGTTTTTGGTCAGCATATCTTGAGCAAATGTCTTAACTGCTTGAACTTGATCAGGTTTTAAAGTGACATCTTTTTTGGCGCCGATCATTCCTTTACCACCCATCATTTGATGGAAATGGCCGATTACTGGGATGCCTTTTTTGTCAGCCAGTTTAGTTAGCGACTTGTCAGCTGGCGTCTCTGGACCACCGGAAGTGGTAAAAATGGCGATGTGTTTGACCTTAGCTGCATCTAAGCCAGATATAAAGGCACTTAATGTTTTATCTGGACGCAGCATGTATGTGCCACCGCCGACAAAGAGTACATCCACTGGGTCGGCCGGCAGTGGTGTGTCGATTTTTTCAGCTGGAGCATCAACAACAGCCGAAATTTGTTCGGCGAATGCTTCGGTATTGCCATTACGACTTTGATAACGAATTGCAATTGTCATATTAAATCCTCCAAATTCAATCTAATGTTAGTTTTAGTATAGGTAGTGTAGAAAACGTTTGCAAGACGTGCTAACCGTAGTTACGTTCAGGTGCGTACTTTTCATCTAACGACAGACTGCTACACTATCCTATGTAGGTAGTTGCGCTAACAAACGAGTTTTTCGAGTAGAAGATCCGTTTGAAATCGACACAATCGTCAGTGAGTATGAGAAATCTGACAGTGGTCGTCAGAAAATTATGATAAAGTTGATTTGAAAAATCACTTAGGAGGCAAACCATGCAATATCGCACATTAGGTAAGACTGGCTTTAAAGTCAGTGAAGTTTCATTAGGTACGTGGCAACTTGGCGGTAAATGGGGCGATCCATTTAACGAAAAGGATGCCCTTGACACGTTGGAGGCCGCGTATGATGCCGGCGTTAACTTCTTTGACACCGCGGACATTTACCAAGATGGTGCTAGCGAAAAGGCTATCGGCAAATTTCTGAAGGGCAAAGAAGACAAGGTTCATGTTTCGACGAAGATTGGCCGCAAACTAGATCCACATGTTGCAGAAGGGTACACCAAAGAAAACATCGACAAGTTTGTTGACGAATGTTTGACGAACATGGGTGTTGACAGTTTGGACAACGTTTTGTTGCACTGCCCGCCAACAGCCGTTTATTACAATCCGGAAGTGTGGTTTGAATTGGACAACCTGAAGAAGGCCGGCAAGATTCAAAACTACGGTGTCAGTGTTGAAAAGGTTGAGGAAGCCATTAAAGCGCTGAGTTACAACATTTCAACGGTTGAGATCATCTTCAACATGTTCCGTTTGCGCCCAGCAGATTTGTTCTTCAAACTTGCTAAGGAACAAAACGTCGGCATCTTGGCACGGGTTCCACTGGCGTCAGGGTTACTGTCAGGCAAGTACACTGCTGATACGAAGTTTGGTAAAAACGATCACCGCTCGTACAACCGTGATGGCTCCGCGTTTGATAAGGGTGAGACCTTCTCTGGCGTTGACTACATGACTGGTGTGAAGGCTACCGACGAGCTGAAGGAGCGTTTAGGCTCTGACAACTTGGCACAAACGGCTTTGCGGTGAATTTTGATGTTCCCTGCTGTTTCAACAGTTATTCCAGGCGCGTCAAACCCACAACAAATTGACCGCAACGTCAGTGCCGCCGATGCACCTGCATTGACGCATGACCAGATGCTGGTTGTTTACGATGTTTACAACAAGTACATTAAGAATCCAGTAGAGTATTTGTGGTAAAAATATCTAAAATGTCCGTTTTTGATTTCGGACAATAACAAAATGTGAGCAAGGCGGACGATCTTTGTCCGTCTTTTTTTATCGGTTAGGTAATAGAAAACATTAAAGGAACGAAAAACGGTCACTTTTTGATTCGAGTGACCGTTTCTCAGTAATTTATTTCGTAACAATATTTTTATTCGTGCCCGTTTCAACAGTTTCGTGGAAGTTATCAAAGCTGATTGAGATCATGTCCTCAAGCGCAGGTTCCGTGAATGAGCCAACGTGAGGTGTAATGAGAACCTTGGGGTATAAGCCAACTAGCTCACGAACGTCCTGGTTTGGCACATCGGAAAGTGAGCTAAACTCGTGTCCCATGATATTGGATTCGTCCATTGTCACGTCAGCGCCGTATGATTGGATGTCGTCATTCTTGATTGCGCTGATGATTGCTTTCGTGTCTGCCAATTCACCACGCGCCGTGTTGATGAGGATACCGGAAGCTTTCATTTTCGAGAGAAAATCAGCGTTGATCAGATTGTCATTTTGACCAGGGAAGTATGGCACATGCACGGAAACAATATCGCTTTGGCTGAGTAAATTATCCAAATCAGTGAATTCAACGTATTGTTTGGCATATTCAGACGGATATGGATCGTATCCGAGTACCTTTGCGCCAAGTCCCTTATACAGTTTGGCTTCTGTAGCACCGATTCGGCCAGTTCCAACAATACCCACTGTTGCGTTGTGAATTTCACCACTGAAAACATCAGGGAGCACTTTGAAGTTTCCGCTAGTCGTGCGCACGATGTCGACATTTAAATGACGGTATAAATTCATTCCCAAACTGAGTGCCAGTTCGGCCACAGCAAATGGTGAATAGTTTGGTACGCGCGCAACTAAGAGGTCCAAATCTTTAGCGGCAACTAAATCGATATGGTTTACACCAACTGAGCGTGTGAACATATATTTGATGCCAAAGTCATGAAACTTTTGAAGGTTTTGTCGATCACAAACACAATTTCCACGTACCAGAACCGCGTCCATACCCTCGGCTTCATTGACGTTTTCATGTGTTAGAAACTCTGGTACAAGTTTGAGATCAAAGTTATATTTGTTCAGTTTCTCGAAGTAGGCTGTTTCGTTGGATCGAACACCGTAGCAAACGATTTTCATTTTATTCTCCTTGGTTGAACCTTTTTGAAAGGTAGAATTCAAATTTTATTTAAAAATTCCCGCAGCATGTAAGACGCCTAGAATGGAAATCCAAATCGGCATCATAACAACTGCACTGATCGTTGAAAGAAGTGAAGCGTTGGAAGTTAAGAGTGCTTCACGGTCATAGCTGATTGCGTAGGCGGCTGCAACCGTGGCCGTCGGTGTAGCCATCATAATAACAACAGTTGCAATCGCAACGTAGTTCAAAGTCATAATGCCGGTTGCGTTGAGGATGAGCAATATTACCAGATTCAAAAGTGGCACGATAATGACTTTGTTGAAGGAGTAGTACCAGCTAATCTTGCTTGATGCCGCTTCTTTCATCGAGATTGAACCAAGTGTACAACCAATGGCTAACCAAGCGAGCGGGGATGATAAGTTTGCCAGATATTGTAATGGTTTATACAACCAAAGTGCGGTTTGATCGATACGGAAGAAGGCGACTTTGACTGTTCCTCCCGTGGCGACACCGTTTGCTAATGCAGGTACTGTCACTTGTGGCGCCCAGCTTTGGATCATCCACAAAATCAATCCAAGAAAGGTTGCAATGACAACGGGGTTCAAAAACATCTTTTTAACATTTTTGGCTTCCATTTTTAATCCGGACATTCGGATGTACGCATAGGAGTAAAGGAAGATACGGTAGCCAATATTGAAGATTGAACTGTAGATAACACCTTCTGCACCATAAATCGCGCCAACAATCGGAATGCCGAAGAAAGTGGTGGATCCAAACGTTGTTAAAATGGCCAACACGTCACGTTTGTCCTTCTTAACACGAGGATACATCAATGGTGTGACAAAAATCAGCAGAACGTATACTAAGATGCCCCAAATCAACACACCCATTCCTTGGTGCAGTGATTTTGTGTCGATGGGTTGCATAAATGAGTTGAACGCTAGAGCGGCAATCGCCACGGTTAAGACGACTTTCGTCAAAACTTTACCGAAGTTCTCGCCAAACGTACCGCGTTTTCTTAAGTAGAATCCTAGAAAAATGATGAAAACTGTTGAAGTGATGGAACTAATAATAGCTTCATTTGTGAATGTTTTATAGATCGCATTTCCAATGTTCATAAAATAACTCCTAATTAAGATGTATTAATACTAATCGTGAAATGACTATATAAATGGGAATAGTAGCGATGTGTTTATTTTGTCGACAACTTGTATACAAGCTGTATTTTAAACGACTTTTATGCTGTGTCAATGAATTACACGAATATAATTATTAATTTCACAAGGAATTTGATGCGAATATTGCAATATCGACATTCCGACATAAAAATTCACAATAAAAACCAGAAAAGCCGAAATGCGACTTTTCTGGTTTTTCAGATTGCTAATTAATCTGCATTGTTAATTCACATAGTTCAGATAGCTTCTGACGGATTCATAGACTTGTTGTAAGTGGTAAGCCAATGCTTTTTCCGCTTCATCAAGGTTTCGTAGACGAATCCACTTAATGATTTCCATGTGTTCATTGATGGATCTTTCCATTCGATTGGGATTGTTTGAGTTAACGTGTCGCGTACGTTCCGTTTGGGAGCCAAGAATTTTTAGGAATTGCTGTAGGCGTTTGTGACCAGCCAGGTGAGTAATGAGCGCGTGAAATGCTGTGTCTACTTTTAGATAGGCGTCCCAGTCCCCAGCGTGATAAGCATCATTAAAGGCCTTTTCAAACTCAGCCAGTCGCTCTTCTGGAATTAAGTTAATACTTTGGCGTAGTGCATAGCTTTCGAGCAAGCTTCTCAATTCATAAACTTCCTGGACATCCTGTTCAGTCAACGGGGCAACAATCGTCTCGCGTCCGGAAAGGCTAACCAGGCCATCACTTTCCAATTCCTTTAACGCTTCGCGAACCGGTGTGCGGCTCATGTTAAGTTCATCCGTTAGTTTGTTCTCAGAAAGGACTTGGTTTGGGTGAAAGTCATTAATGACGATTTTATTTCTGAGGTATTCATATGCTTCATCTTTTCGGCTCATTTCGAATCTCCTCCAAACATCTTCGACACAATTTTACCATAGAAACATTAGGGATTAGTGACTTCCGCAGACGTTGGCCAGTGGAAAAATCAACAATTTAAAACGCCATCGCATAGTGACCGTTATGGATGAATCATGAAGCATCCTGTAATGATCGCTTTGCAATGGCGCACTTATCAAATTTATTTACTTACCTGTTAGTTCGTCTCTGTTTCATTTTGCCGGCCATTTAGCAAATCTCTCTCTGCCATCTTCATTGAACGAAGCTGGATCCGATCGAACATCTTGTAGGAAAGTTTGCGTGCGGCGATGACAATGGCAACGTCACCCCAGGTTAGCTGGTAACGAGACTTGGGGTTTCTTGTCGTGGACGCCTTAAC
>DMZB01000105.1 GCA_003482405.1 Lactobacillus sp.
CATCATAAACACTTGTCCCTAAAGGCACTTTCAGATACAAATCTTTAGCTGATTTGCCGTACTGTGCCTTTATATGTCCATATTCACCATCTTCAGCTTTAAACTTGCGCCGAAAACGGAAATCCATTAATGTCCGTAGGCCAGGGTCTGCGACAAATATGACACTGCCGCCACGACCACCATCACCGCCGGAGGGTCCACCCAGCGGGACAAATTTTTCATGACGAAAGCTGATCATACCATCGCCACCCTTGCCTGCTTGGATTTGAATTTTGGTTTGGTCTACAAACACACTTTTTCCTTCTTTCAAAACTCCATTCATTCCTTTAGATATCATACCATACGACAGTTTAAAAACGAGGCACCGAAGCAAATTGCTCTGATTCAAGCGTTAATTTAACGGTTTGCGCTTGTGGAAGTGATAAACCTGCAGTTTGCAATTCTTCAACAGAAGCTTCCTTGATTTTTTTTAAAGATCCAAATTGCCGTAACAACTTATTGCGACTTTTGGGTCCAATTCCCTTAATGGCATCCAATCGACTGGACAATGCATTTTTAGCATGTGTCCTTCTGTGAAAAGTGATGGCAAAACGGTGAACTTCATCTTGTATCCGTGTCAATAAATAAAAGCCTTCAGATTTTGGATTGAGCGGGATCAAGCGCAAAGGTTCTCCAAAGATCAAATGATTAGTACGGTGCTTGTCATCTTTAACCATACCTGCTACAGGTAAATTCAAGTTAAGTTCATTACGTAAAACATCTGTACAGGCGTCCACTTGAATTTGTCCACCATCCATTAAAATCAAATCTGGCATGTCAGCATGTTCCTTCAGCAACCGCGAATAGCGTCTGCGGATGACTTCCATCGTGCTGGCCGTTTCATCGGCATGGTCAACGGTCCGTAACTTGTACTTTCGATAAAGTTTCTTATTGGGCCGGCCTTCCTCAAACACGACCATGGCCGACACTAGATCAGCTCCTTGTTCGTGTGAATGGTCAAACGCTTCGATGCGCATGATTGATGGTAATCCCATTACATCAGCAATTTCCTGCATGGCACCAGTCGTCTTATGTTCATCTAGCTCCAGCAAACGGAACTTCTCTTCCAAAACTAGCCTTGCGTTTTTACCAGCCATTTCCATAAGATCCCGACGCACACCACGTTGAGGAACGTTAACTGGCACATTCAAAACCTCTTCGATCGATTCACGTGTCTCCGCTTCAATACTGCTTGGAACCAGAATTTCGCGTGGCAAAACTGCATTTTTACGGTTGTAAAACTGCATAATAAAGGTCTGCATTTCTTCTGGCGCGGTGGAAACCACTGGAAATAGTCGTTTTTCACGCTTCATTAAGCGTGCTTGTCGCACGAAGAAGACCTGAATTGACAACCAACCCTTATCTAAATAAAAGTTGAAAATGTCGCGTGGCGTCTGATCATTACTAATGATTTTCTGCTTTTCGACTGTGACATCAATATAATGCAACTGATCACGCAGGTCGGCTGCCCGTTCGAATTCCAAATTGGTTGCGGCATCGCTCATCTGAGCCTGCAGATGTTTGATCACATGAGCCGTATTACCGTTCAAAAACGACTTGATCCGTTTGATTTGCTCATCATAAGCGCTTTCTGGTACTTCTTTAAAACATGCGCCCAAGCATTGCCCCATGTGATAGTACAAACACGGACGGCCTTGATAGCCCGAGCAACGCCGGAGTGGATAGACTTTTTGTAAAAAGTGCAACGTTTCTTCGGCCGCATAGACATTTGGATACGGACCAAAGTAATAGCCACCGTCATGTTTGACATCGTTAGCAATAATGATGCGTGGGTCCCGTTCATGCGTGATCTTGATGTAGGGATAACCGGTGCCCCGTTTCAATTTAATGTTGTAATAGGGCTGGTGTTTTTGAATCAGCGTAATTTCAAGCAGGAAGGCTTCTTTGTCCGTTGAAGTGACAATCGTTTCAAAATCCACGATGTGGGCCACCAACTGGGCCGTTTTGCCTTCATGACTACTTTTGAAATAAGAACGAACCCGATTCTTTAAGTTCTTGGCTTTACCAACGTAAATAATTTTACCGTTGATGTTCTTCATTAAATAACAGCCAGGCATCGGCGGTAATAATGTTAATTTATGCTCGATGTGTTCAGATGCCACGAAACTGCCTCCGTTCTCATAAAATCGTAGTTAAATTATAACGCATGAACGCGTGTTCGCAAAACAAAAGAACGCAACCACTGCCTAAAATCCAGATAAAATAAGGCGTTGTGTCCCAGTCCGGTTAGAAGACGCGATGTTTATCGTTCATTCCAAACAGACTAGCGCCACAGCACCTTGTCTTGAATCATATTTACGTTAGTTATTCGTTGCCCATCTTAGCCCAAAAGGTTTCGGCTAACGCCTTATAAAATTTGCAACCAGTCAGATAATCGTCGACTGCAACATTTTCGTTAACTTGATGATCTGTCGTGCCAGCCGCCGGTCCAACGATAATAATCGGTAAGTGACCAGCTTTTGTGTATTCAGAAGCATCTGTTGCACCACTGCCCGCCGTCAGGGCGCCGCTACGATGAAAGGTATCTTTCAACAAATTTTGTGCAAGCAGAGCCAATTGCGTGTCAGCCTGGCTGGGTAATGGTGGCTCTGGATAGCTGTAACTGATACTCAGCTTTGCGCCGGCTTTATTTAGATCCTCGATGATATCCTCCAGTTGCGCCATCACTTCATCATTCGGATAAGCCGGAATGGTGCGAATGTTACCCGTCAGCCACGCATTAGCAGGGACGGAGTTGATTTGCTCACCACCACCGATTTGACTAAGTACGTGGGTTAATTGACCGAGCGTGGCATCTGACTGATCATTTTCTGCCATCACACTTTGAACCCGCTGAGCAAACGTTAGTAACGGTGTAATTGCATTAAAACCTTGGTCTGGTCGTGAAGAATGGGCGCTCTTACCAACAGAAGTCACTTTATAATCGATGACGCCCTTGTGCGTCACTTTAATGTCAAATGCACTGGGTTCACCAATGACTAAGCCGTCCAAATCGTTAGCGTAGCCCTCACTGGTCAACTGTGCGGCACCATATTCACCAGTCTCTTCACCAACTGAGGCTAACAAACGTAACCGACCAGGCAGTTCCTGTCCACTCTCCAACAAATCCAACATGGCAACGACTTGTGCGGCCAAACCGGATTTCATGTCACTGGCGCCACGACCATACACAAGACCCTGGTCAACGGTGCCGGAAAACGGCGGGAATGCCCAATCTTTTTCATTGCCAGTCGCAACCACATCTTCATGACCTGAAAAGCCAAGAAATGGACCTTGTTCGCCCATTGTAACAACTAAATTGTCCCGTCCCGGTGCAAACGTGACCCGTTTTATTTGGACTGGATAGCCATCAAAAAGCCCCGCCAAATAATCTGCAACATCAGCCTCGTGATCATTGACAGACGGAATTGCAATAAGATCTGTTAATATCTTTAATGCCCTTTTTTCTTCCATACTTCCTCCACACACGGTTTGCTTTTGAACCATTGAACCACCCAATTCAAAAGCCGATTAAACTTCAAGCTGCAAGTTTTATGCTTCCAAAATTTTGGCTAAAAAGTCTTTCGCACGATCCGTTTCTGGATGTTCAAAGAATGTCTTTGGTTCTGCTGACTCTTGAATATAGCCGTCGGCCATGAACCAAACCTTGTCAGCCACATTCCGGGCAAAGCCCATTTCATGAGTGACGACGACCATCGTCATCCCTTCACTGGCCAAATCCTGCATAACTTTCAGCACTTCACCGACCATTTCAGGGTCCAAGGCCGAGGTTGGTTCATCAAACAGCATCACCTTTGGATTCATGGCTAAAGCACGTGCAATGGCAACACGTTGTTGCTGACCACCGGACAAGCTAGCCGGATATGCATCCGCCTTTTCCGCCAAACCGACTTGTTCCAAAAGCTTTTTTGCGGTGGCAGTCGCTGTGGCATCGTCTTCCCCCTTCACTTTCAGTGGTGCCAATTTCACATTGTCAATCACTGTCTTGTGAGGAAACAGATTGAAGCTTTGGAACACCATGCCCATGTTCTCACGCGTCTGATCCAAGTGTTTGTCATCAAGTTTAGTTAAATCCTGACCATCAAAGAGCACTTCGCCAGAGGTTGGTTGGTCCAACATGTTCAAGCAGCGCAGAAAAGTACTTTTCCCAGCACCAGAGGGTCCGATAAGGCAAATAACCTGACCGTTATTCACCTGCTCGTTGATATCTTTCAGAACCTCATTTTTCCCAAACACTTTTTTAAGATGTTTAACTTCCAGAACAGGCGTTGTTGTAGCTTCATTGTTCATGTGCCATTCTCCCTTCAAAGAACTTCATTAAGCGTGATAATCCAAATGTCATGATAAAGTACAGGATCATTGTAATAACCAACGGCATAACACCACGATACGTGTCAGCTTGGACGATCCGCGATTGATAGATTAAATCCTTGACCCCAATAATTGAGACAATTGAGCTTTCCTTAATCAGTGAAACAAATTCATTTCCCAGTGCTGGCCAAATGTTCTTCATGGCTTGTGGTAACACGATGTAACGCATCGTCATTGTTCGCGATAGGCCCAAGGAACGTGACGCTTCCGTTTGACCAATCGCAATGGAGTTGATCCCTGAACGAATCACTTCCGCGACGTAGGCCCCTGAGTTCAGAGAAACGGCAATAATCCCTGACAACAGTGCTGGAATGTTGATCACTAATCCTAGGCCAAAGTAGATAAACAGAATTTGGACCATCAACGGTGTGCCCCGAACAAACTCAATGTAACTGACTGCCACACCATTGGCAAGTTTATTCTTACTCAACCGCATCAGTGCTAATAGTGTCCCTAAAATAAATCCAATTACCACAGAAACAGCCGAAATCATTAACGTGTAGCCAACCCCTGCAACAAAAAAGTCCTTGTATGCCCACATCGAGTTCGCTGCTTTAGCCGACTTCGATTTGCCAGTTGCTAAGTACTTTCCGGCATTTGGTAGGTATTGCTTATGAATCAGGTTTTTGGCCTTGATTTCAGCAATAGATTTGTTGGCTGAATTAACCAGTGACTGAGCACCCTTTGGGAATGCGATGGCCGAACCCTGTGCACCGTCATCCTTAAAATGCGCGTTGATGGCAACTAAACCAGTTGTGTTCTTAACATAAGCTTCAGCAGTCGGCTGGTCCAAAGCGATTGCATCGATTTTGTTGGTTTGAAGTGCCAAAATCAAATCGGTGTCCTTATCCATTCCCTTTAAGGTTGATTTAGTGGCTTGCTTTTTAACCAAGTTATATTGAATCGAACCGGTTTGCGCCCCAATTGCTTTGCCGGCTAGTGACTTATAACCTTTAATGCTCTTCAGGTCACTCTTTTTAATCACCAGATCTTCGCCTGACTTATAGTACACATTACTAAACGCAACACTCTGGGCCCGTTTAGGTGTTTTGCTCATACCGGCAATAACCATATCAACTTTACCAGTTTGCAAAGCGACCAGTAAGGAATCAAAATCCATCCGTCGAATCACAAGTTTAACACCCATGTCATGGGCAACCTTTTTGGCAATTTCAATATCCATCCCAACAACAGTGGATTTGCCGTTAATGTTTTTTGTGAATTCATATGGTGGAAAATCGGGACTCGTCCCAACGACTAATTCACCTTTTGCCTTGACTTTACTTAAGTATTGGTCCGTTGCTGGTGTGGTGCTGTCAGCCTTCGTATTCAGATTGCCTGTGAAGCCCAAAGTTACGACAATCGTCAAGACTAACACCAACCACTTAATTGTTTTTTTCATTTATTTCGCCCCTCGTATCGTTTTGCAATGTAAATGAGTATACGATGATATGAAATAATATGCAACTATTTTGTAAAAATATTCATTTTTATGCACGAATAACGACTATATACAATAATCGGTGCATAAAGCAACGAAGTTTTTGTTTTTCTCAAAAATCTGCTACAATGAGCGCAACTTAGTTTTTACGAAAGGAGCCTGACTATGGGCCTAACATTCAAACGTCAAACGGACCTGAATAAATTGTTTGATCAATTTGCCGTTGATCCAGACGACATCAAAGATCCAAATAAAACACCGCTTAAGCGTGAACATTTAAAAGACGAAGCAGAAAAAAAGACCACTGATAAACAAAAAAAAGAATGACTAATACTGCGACTGACAATACTGTGTAATTTGGGTGTAAGGCATTGAGCTACGTCATCAATCACACCACTTATTTTAATTACACTGACGTCATGATTTTGTGCAACGTTAAAAATGACCACATCCGAATTTTTTCGGACGTGATCATTTTTTTTGACTATTTTGATGGGTGCCCCAATGGGACATGTCAGACTATTCCCACTTGGCGTGTTGTGGGTCTGGATAACGGTCATTGAGTTCTTTAATGTTTTGCTTGGCCACATCTTCAAAGTCAATGTTGGCCCATTCTGCGATTTGTGACAGATACCAGAGTGTGTCACCCAGTTCATGAGTCAGACGTTCCTTATCCATGCTTCGACCCTGAAAGGTATAACGCTGAACTAAATCAACCACTTGACCGGCCTCGTTAGCGACTCCCAGTGTGATGTTTGTTAAGACCTGTTCGTTGCCAAACAACGTTCGTTTTGCTTCTTTTTGGTATTCATTAAATTCCATTTTTCCACTCTTTCTCGTTCTGTCACGCGTTGCATTTTATCTAAGCCAATTCAGCTTGTTGCCCAATCCACTGCCACACCGCATCCTTGCCCTGTTTAGTTTCAGCAGAAAACTGAATAAATGGCTCGTCAGAAGACATGCCCAGGCCCTTTCGAATACGACTCTCGGATTGGTTCCATTTACCACGGGCAATTTTGTCAGACTTAGTCGCCACGACCAGAATCGGAATATGATAATAAGCCAACCACTCGTGCATGCTAACATCATCATCTGACGGGTCGTGTCGTGCATCAACCAACAAGATCACGCCCCGTAGACGGTCACGCGTGCTTAAATACGTTTCAATCATTTTACCAAATTCTTCACGTGCTTTCTTAGAAACCTTGGCAAAACCATACCCAGGCACATCAACAAAGTACACTTGCGATTCGACGTTATAAAAATTCAGCGTTTGCGTTTTTCCCGGTTGACTTGAAGTTCGGGCATACGCTTTACGGTTAATCAACGTATTGATCAACGAAGACTTCCCGACGTTTGACCGTCCTGCCAACGCAATTTCTGGCAGTGACCCCTTAGGATATTGTTTTGGTGCAACAGCGCTGATGGTTAGTTCAACTTCATGCACTTCCATGCGGATACTCTCCCTTACATGGATCTATCGTTACAATGACGGCGCAACTTTGAACCTATCATAACGAGACCACACGTTCTATTTCAATGTGTCTATCATAGCATAGCGCGCCGTAAAATTCGTAACCTTTTAATAGCGATAATAGTCAATTAACTAAATAAATGGCGATAGCCCGCAAGCTACCGCCATTTATTTGCGCTGTCATTTATATAAATTACGACGCCTTTTCATTTTTTAAAATTAAATCTGGTTGTGCATGCGAAGCGACTGTTTCTTTGGTAATGGCCACTTTTTCAACATCATCACGACTCGGCAAGTCAAACATAATGTCGCGCATGGACTCTTCCATGATTGAACGCAAACCACGCGCACCTGTATCACGTGCAATCGCCAACTTAGCCATTTCACGCAATGCTGGACGTGTAAATTCAAGTTTCACACCATCTAACCCGATCAACTTCGTATATTGTTTAACGAGCGCATTCTTTGGCTCAGTTAAAATTCGAACCAAATCCTCCTCGTCCAACTTTTGAAGCGCAGTTAGAATTGGTAAACGACCGATAAATTCTGGAATCAAACCAAATTCCAACAGGTCTTCGGGCACCACATGCTGCATGATGTCCTTGTCTGTCATATTGGCGACCTCTTCTTTATCAGTAGAGTCAGTACCGAAACCAATCGTCTTTTCGCCTAAACGATTCTTAACGATGTTTTCGATACCATCAAATGCTCCACCGACAATAAAGAGGATATTTGTCGTGTCAATCTGAATAAACTCTTGTTGCGGATGTTTACGTCCACCCTGCGGCGGCACGTTGGC
>DMZB01000340.1 GCA_003482405.1 Lactobacillus sp.
AAAAAGTTGCGTGTTGACGCGGCAATAGAAGATCCATATTATCTTGAGATTGAATTCCGCCAGGGTACCGGACCTGATCAGGATGAAAACATTGCTAAACTTATTAACGACAAGTCGCCACATTTACTTGACACTTTGCCACTGGCAAGTTTTAAAGATGCTGAAGCTTTTTTTATGGCACTGCAGTCTAGCCAGCAGGTAATTGATGATGGTGCCTTTGCCCTACAGACCTTGAAAGTCGACAAACATGATTTGGACGCGAAGGTTGATGCCAATAATCCGTTCACCGCACTGATTCTGGATGATTTCGAAATTCCATTTGACTATCAGAATGTGACTAAACCATTATTTGAGTCGATCTTTAATGATCCGGATAATCTGAATGTTAAATTCAAGGAAAAAATAGATTTAGTTAGAGGGATCAGCGATTCCTACTTGGCTTCCACGGGACTTAGCCGAGACAATTTAGCGCGAGTCCCTAAAGAGGACGAAGTTAAGGACGAGCTGCACCCAGAACGCCCGGATGTAACCCTAGACGTTCCAGCACAACAAGTTACCGTGTCCGAACCAGAGCGCCTTGATAAGCCGAAGACAGCGGAACCTACTGATTATTCTGGTCAGACCGACCAGACAAAGTTACCTAGTAAGCCGGTGTATGTGCCTGGTTCAGGGACTGTTTTAGATCAAAAAGAGATCAACGCGCTTAAACAGCCAACGAATAGCGATAGTCATGTAGCAGCAAAACCCAGTGCCGCACCGGTGATTTCTAGCACTGCGCATTCCGTATCGACCACTGTAGGCAATACTGATCAACCTAGACGTGTGCAACATGATCAGGTTAAAGCACGTGCTGCTACTGAGGACACGGTCAATGATTTGATTGCTAGAGCAACTGCTGAACCAGGTTTATTTGAAGTTAAAGCCGTTGCTGCTGTCGGTCCTGAAGATGAACATTATGTTGACTACGCCTTGCAGAATAAGCGGCGTGACTACAATGAACAGTTGTTGAGTGGGGCAAAAAAAATAACAGCTCGTAATGGCGAGTTGTTATTGGCTGAGCAGAGCCAGCAGGTCAAGGATATTGAACAGCAATTATCGCAGTTTCGGACAGCATCTGATCATACTCAGGACATTCATCATGAGGTTGGGACTAAGTACGCGGACCAGCACGACCTTGCAGAAAAGGCCGGTAAGGACAAGCTAAAAGCTAAGTTTGATAAGGATACGGCTGATGCTAAAGCACGATATGAAGCCCAAATCGCCTCTTTAACCAAACAGTATGCGGATGATCAACGACAATTGACTCAGAATTTGAATGTTCAGTTTGAAAAAGCGGCGGTCGCCGAAGAAAAACAACGCTTATCTCAACAAACTCAAGAGATTGAAACTGGTGTTGAAGATCTACGAAAGAAGCTGTTACGGGCCGCTCAAATCAATCTAAATGGTTATGTCCAAAAACTACGCGGTACTGCGAGCGATGTATTGCTGAAAATGTTTCAAGATTACCAGGCCGATTTAGATGCTGATGAAGCACGTTTTACGACTGAGCATTTAAATGCCATGACCAAACGTGCAGCGGTGCAACAAGCAGAAAATGAGAGCCGAAGAGTTTCAGCGCCTTATGATTCAGTTCATCAATTAACACAGCAGCTTTCTGATATGACTACGCGCGCAACGCAAGCCGAATCGCAGACTGAAACATTAAAAAGCCAGCACACACAGGATCGCGCTGAGGTTGATCGTTTAACCAGCACAGTAGACACATTAAAAGATCGTAATGAGCAGTTAGCAGCGCAACGTGAAGCTGCTAACCGGGGAGCTTCTAGAACCGAAGGATTAACTATTGAACAGGCACTCGCATTAGGCGCGCATTTAGCCGGCAAGGATGCTCCAGAGCCTAAACCAACAGCACCGCAACATGAGGATCAACTTGACCAGAAAGAGGATCAAAAGACGGTTCAAATTTTAGGTTTGAAACGTTTACTAAAGATGGCTCTAGTTTTGATTGCTGTACTGGTGGCCGGTGTTATTGGTGGGGGCTTTTGGATGCACAGTCAAACAACTAATCGAGCCGATAATCAAGCAATTTGGCAATCATCTATGTCGGCTTCATTAAGTCGGCAAGTTGTTCAACACAGTTCTGGTTCAAACTCCCAGGTAAGACACACTAAAAAGGTAACTAAGAATAGCTCATCAACGGAGTCTTCGTCAGTTACAGTCGATAGTGATAATGAACGCGAAACACGAGCATTTGATAATCTTGATTTAGCTGGCGTGCAGGCGTTGCCGCAGGCTAAGTATGCTGCATTAGATACGGCGTTGTTGAACAATAATTGTAACGACGTTCGTGTGGCTTTAAGCAAGCTGAAGAATTATCAACTCAATTCGAAAAAAAGAACTAAGATGACGTTAAACATCCTTCGCAACAATTACTACTACGATTTGTCGAATCAAGTAGAGAATGTGAATGTGTAATTTTTATAGTGGTGGGCAGTGACGACAGATCAGTTCACCAATTGATTTGAGAAACGTGTAAAATGGTTAGCTGTAGCCGGCCCGGCTCGTCGCATAATAACGATGAGAGGGGGATAGCCATGTTACAACTAATCTTTACCATTATTGTGGGCCCGTTTGCCGTTGGTGTACTGCTTATTTTATTTAAGCGGTGGTTGGATCACCATGACAAGTGATAACCGGCTGCGAATCCAACCTGTCCGTCTAATTGAATAATTATTCGCAAAAAAAGCCCTGAAGAGATGCCACTCTTCAGGGCTTTGACAGTCATGTTACTCTTTACCATTTGTGTAGTTACAGTATAACATCTTTTTACACGAATGACAGGACCACAACTTGCAGTAAGGACACACCCTACATAGTAAAATATAATTTAGACTTTTCAAAAATCTAATTGCTCAACCTACCCAACTTTTGGCGAAAGTTTGCCAAGGGTATTTTTTTTGCAAAAATGCACTCGTGTAGTGGCCAGTCTGACCACGAATAGCACAACTTTTTAAGAAAGTTGGACAGGAGTGTTGCAATTTGAAAAATAAGTATGACCGTGAACGCGGAAATAAAGGTAGTCGGTTCGGCAACGTACTTGGGAAACCGTGGGTACTCACTTGCCTGTTGGTTCTATGGTCTAGTACGGGTGCTTTGTGGTTGGCTCTGTACTTGTCATCAGGCGTACGGGGACTGATTGGCTGGTTAAGCACTAACATGCCAGGCGTTATGAGTGGCAACTTCAACTTTGTTGGCAGTGATGTATTGGCCAGCAGTTGGGCGATCACCAACTTTAAGAACTACGGTATGATTTTGCTCAGTCCAATTTTAGTGCTTCCCATTTGGTTGATTTTGACAGCCTGGTTAGCACCAATTTTGATGCGGGTGTGGTATAAGAACCGGTCCACCAATCAAGGCCAATATGGGAACGACCGGTTTACGACTGAAACGGAGACATTGCGGCAATATCCATTGATTGCAGACCGTGGCGTCCCGTTTAAGGGGCACGGCGGCGTTGTGGTTCAACATTACCCCGTTGCTTCAGGTAAGGTCTTCAGAACACATCCAATTCGCTTTACGCGATATTATCTGGTGCCGCTCTTAAAACGTGAGGTTGTGCCATATGGCTGGTATTTGATTGACTCAACGGCTACTAATTCATTGATCATTGGGATTACTCGTTCCGGTAAAGGTGAAACTGTAATCAACCCAATGTTAGAAAATTTAGCGCGTGCATCAATCAAAACGTCCATGGTCGTCAACGATCCTAAAGGTGAGTTGTATCAAATGTCATACAAGTTTTTACGGAAGCAGGGTTATGACGTGCAGGTGCTCAACTTGATCAACATGGATTTTTCAGCGAGCTACAATCCGTTACAAAAAATCATCGAAGAGGCCCGCGAAGGTTATTACGATGAGGTTCAGCAAGATGTCAACGCGATTTCATCGGCCATCTACGTGGATCCAAATGCCAAGGATAAGTTCTGGCAGAATAGTTCCATCAACTTACTCAATGCACTGATCTTAGCATTACTAGACTATGCCAAACGTCATGACGCCTGGGATCAGGTCACGATGTACAACGTTGATCACATGATGACTGATCTTGGTGGTGTGAACGTTGAAATTAACAGCAAGGGAAAGCCTGTATTAACACCAGAAATGGCTGAAGCACAAGGCATTGAATTTGATCCTACTAGTGCTGACGCGCGGCCAACTGGTGAACGAAAATCCAAATTAATCATTTATTTTGAAGCATTGGACGAGTTAAACCAGTTGCATCCAGACAAATTTAGGCAAATGGCACATGACGCATTCGCACAGTCGAAATTTGCTGGTGATGAAACGTCTGGAAACATCTATTCATCAGCTTCTGAAGGGATCAAAATTTACAACCAGGCCAATATTGGAAAACTAACCTCTATGAATTCCATTAATTTCGAAAATATGGGCTTTCCGCGAATTATGAAATTGCGCTTGGCAGATAAATACCAATTTCACACCGGAATCGTAACGTTTTTCAATGCCAAGGGCAAAGTGCTCGAAAAGAGAACTCAATTAGTCGATAAGGTTGGTATTTTGCGGTATGCCATTGAAACAAAACTGCCTGATAGCTTTACGTTTACTGTTGATTTTGGCTTTGAGAAAAACCCCGATTCAATTAAAGGCGATGTCTTTAAATTTAGTGGCTTAAAACTCTATAAGCGTAAGGGATTCGGAAAGAATTTCGAGTTGGATGAATATACAAGGCAACCCTTGCTTAAAAAAGTGCAATTAACGTTACAGTCGGTGGCGCTAAAGCCGCAAATGCGATCTTGTGAACTTCAATATTCTGAAGCTCCGGTAGCCTTATTCCTTGTTACGCCGCCGGACAACCCAAGTTACAACCAGTTGCCAGCATTTGCGATTGATCAAATATTTAATCAGGTTTATCGCATGGCACTCCTCAATGGCAGAAAGGCTTTTACCCGTTTGGGGTTCATTATTGATGAATTGGGTCAGCTGCCGACTATCGCGAACCTAGAACAAAAGGTTTCGATCGGGTTAGGTCAAAATATCTTCTTTGATTTGGTTGTTCAAAATTTCGAACAATTGGAGTTGCATTACACGAA
>DMZB01000307.1 GCA_003482405.1 Lactobacillus sp.
AGTTAAATATGGGTTAGATGGTATTGCGGTAAATTCCAAGAACGAACTTTATGTGGGCAACTATGGCGATGCTGAAATTGAACGCATTAAATTCAACACTGATGGTTCGTACGCTGGTTATGAGCCTTTTGCACAGGATTTAAGTCAGTTAAATAGTACAGATGGGATTACGTTTGATGACGCTGATAATATGTATGTTGCTGATTTTGACAAAAACTCAATTGCAAAAGTGACACCCGATGGTAAAGTGGAACGCATTGCTCAAAATGGTGATAATGACGGTCAAAAAGGTGAGGTCAACCAACCCGGCGAAACGCGGCCGTGGAACGGTAAGCTCATGATTTCAAACTTCAACTTAGTTACGGGTCCTACGAAGGTGAACACTGGTCACTCAATCCCACAAGTCGTATCATACCTTGATTTGGAGGCGTGATTATGAGTTTGAAACTAGAATTTGAATCCGCTAATGGCGACAGAATACAAGGAATTTTCGTTGAGGACACTCAGCATATCGTACGTGACTTTCCATATCTCCCTGGTGATAAGTACGTGATTACAACTGATCACCCAGGCCAATTTGTCTATGTGCAGCTTGACGCCGCATTAAGTCCAGCACTTGTGTATGTTAAACAGACAAAATGGGAGTATCAAATCCCGTTTGATTTTCAGAAAGAATCACCATATGCACCAGGTGCATTCTCTGGAAAACGGCACTATGCATGGGCTAAGTTTGCGGATCAAACACAAATTGCTGGGGAACGTGATTTAGCGTTGAATTCACATGATCAACATGAATTGAGCGGTGCATTTCCTCATGCAGAGAGTAACTCAGAAACTAGAGGAGAATCTGTTTTCTTCGCTAAGAATGCTATTGATGGCGTTTTGGCTAATGAATATCATGGCAATTACCCCCATCAATCATGGGGACCAGAAGAAACTGGGGATACATGGCTCAAACTTGATTTTGGTCGAGAGGTAATTGTGTCTCAGATACGGGGATTATTTAGAGCTGATTTTCCACATGATGGTGTATGGCAGTCTGCAAAAGTTGAGTTTTCAGACGGATCGCAACAACTCATTTCACCGATACATTCGGATGAACTGCAGAAGTTTCCCGTTGATCACATTAAAACTTCAACACTAAAGCTTTTTGACTTGGACCGAACCGGATCGGAAAACGAGTTTCACGCGTTGTCTGAACTAGTTGTTCTGGGTACGGAATTATAATGTACCTACAATAGACAAAAAGTTTTGCTAAAATAGACGTAATTTTAAACGACCTTATTTCGTATGTGGCGAAATAAGGTCGTTTGTGTAAGACAGTTGTTCAGCTTTAAAATGCTTAAACCACAAGTATCATTCATTAAGGTTGCATTAGCAGTGAATAGGTACCAGATAAGTTTAGAATGAATTTCAGAAACAATCCAAAAAGATATTGGCAGCGCTTTCAGTATATGCTACTATGTAGGTACAAACCAACAAAGAAACTTTTCCGACAGCCATGGAATCGGAAAATGGGTTTGATTTTAAATAGGTGGTGAAGTGCTTTGGAAACAAAGACTGAAATGACTCCGACAGAGGCAGAAAAAAGCGGCGACGTTAAGCTTTGTTTTCGTGAAAAGCTTGGTTGGGGATCTGGGGATTTAGCACAGAACTTAATTTTTTCAACATTATCAACGTATTTGTTATTTTTCTATACTAATGTATTTGGTATTCCTGCAGCGGATGCAGCCACTATGTTCTTGGTGGTTCGTGTAATTGATATGTTCACTGATCCAATTATTGGGGCGTTTGTGGACGGACACAATACACGGTTCGGTAAGTATCGAGGCTATATTTTATATATGTCGGTACCATTAGCGGCAATTACCATTATGTGTTTCTACACACCAGACTTACCTACAATGGGTCGCTTGATTTACGCATATGTGACATACGTTGGGGTTTCAGTCGTTTATTCAACTGTTACGATTCCGTATGCATCGCTTAACTCAGCGATGACACGGAACCAAAGTGAAATTGTCTCAATGAACTCAGTTCGGATGATTTGTTCTAACTTGGGCGCCCTAATTGTTGCCTTCATGGTCCCAGTCTTTGTTAAGTGGTTCTCTGGTGGTTATTACTCCGGCAACCTTTCTCGTAGCGGTTGGTTCTGGACGATGGTTCTGTATTGTGCTGTTGGTGTCGGCATCTTGATGTTTACGTTTACGCAAACTCGCGAACGTGTGCACATGGATAAAAGTCATGAAGATTCAGTTAGTATCACCGACCTATTCCATCAGTTCGCACAAAACGGCCCATTACGTACGTTATCATTCTTCGGAGCGATTGCTTATTGTTCCTCTGCCGTTGCCGGTACGATGGGGGCTTACTACATGACCTACAATGCCGGGAATGCTGGTTTGATGCAATGGTACAATGCTTTAGGAACTTTGCCTGCATTTTTCCTTGTACCATTCATTCCTCGTTGGAATAAGAAGTTCGGAACACAACGATTGATGCAATTAAGTTTGGGCGTAATGGTCTTAGGCTTCTTCTTAATTTTTATCACACCTGCTCATAACACTGCATTAGTTATGATTTCTCGCTTGGTTGAAGCTTGTGGGATGGTCATGACGTTCTCATTCCAGTTCACGTTAATTCCTGCTGTCATTACATATGGGGAATGGAAAACAGGTAAACGTGAAAATGGAATTGTGAATGCTGTCTATGGATTTATTGCCAAATTAGGTAATGCATTGGGCGGTGCTGTTCCAGGCTACTTGCTTGCTGCTTATGGGTTTAATGCTACTGCAAAAACACAGACGGCCAGCACGTTATCGGGAATTCGTAATATTACGGCCTTATTGCCTATGGTTATTGGGATTCTTCGAATCATTGATTTCGCTTTTTATCGAATTACTGATGCAAAAGTTGAAGCAATAAAAAAAGAAATCGCAGAACGTGGAGAGAAACA
>DMZB01000139.1 GCA_003482405.1 Lactobacillus sp.
GCGCGAAAGTTCCCGCGCAAAGGCAAGTTCGGCTAAGGCCCAGTCGGAAAATAGTCGCAACGACGACAGTAGCGCTGTATCACCGAAATAACTGATGCATTCCCCGCCCAATTGCCATTTCAGTGGTGTACACTGACAATGATTGTTTGAAGGGAGACCATTTCAGTATGCAATACCAAGGTGCACAGCTCGCTCATTATGTCGACCGGCCCAGTCGCTTCACGTGTCGCGTCAAACAAAACGATGAGGTTATCGAAACACATCTTAAAAACACAGGTCGTGGTGCTGACTTACTGATTCCCGGAGCCACTGTTGCCATCGTACCCGCCACCAATCCTGAGCGAAAAACCCACTGGGACATGGTTTCCGTTATCAAACGTACTGACCACGGGGACTTCTGGGTCAACATTGATAGTGCCATGCCCAACAAAGTCACGAAGGAAGCTGTTGATGCAGGTTTACTCACCTTTCCTGATCTGCCAGGCACAATTACTGAGTTCCGCCCAGAAGTGACGTTTGGTGACTCACGGGTCGATTTTAAGGGCAAAACAAGTACCGGTCAGGAGTTCTTTGTGGAAACCAAAGGTGCCACACTGGAAAGTCATGGTATCGTTGGCTTCCCTGACGCGCCAACGATTCGTGCGGTTAAACATGTTTATAATCTGGAACATGCGATTGATGAAGGCTATATGGCCTACCTGTTCTTCGTTATCCAGATCGATAATATCGACGTGCTGACCTTGAACCACCACATGGCGCCCAAGCTGACGGAAGCCATCAAGGCCGCCGTGCCCCATGGCGTTAAAATCGCCGCCTACTGTTCAAAAGTGGACGAAAATGGCATGACCCTACACCGACCGGCAGAGTTTCGAATCGATGAACCCTTTATTGATCCACAGGTGGAGATGGGATTAATTAAATAGACCATAAATAACGCGTTCACCGATGAAGTGAGCGCGTTATTTGTCGTCTGATGAAAATAATTTGAACAGTACCGCAGCCATGAATGTTACGATGATCAGTCTAAAAATTGTGACTTGTCCATGTGGAATGGTATCCGAATGTGATTTGACAAATTGATTACAAATTATCTTTTAGCCAATTTTAGAATCAGTTTCTACTACAGCCTTTTTTCATTTTTCGTCGTGTTTATCTTTTTTAAAGAATGTAGTAAAGAGTCCAATTACTCCCAGTACAAGTCCAACAGCGTCAAGCCACCAATCTACACTGAATAAACTGTTTCGATATATGCCTAGGCACGACAGAAGTAAAACTAAGCTTATCCAAAAATCGAAAGATTTATAAAACATCAAATTAAACTTCATATATTTTTCCTTTCTTGAAAAGAATCACAATGAGATATTTTGATTCAAATGCGCGTTGACCGAACGTAGTTGCAACTTAACTGAAATGATTGATGTCATTATAGTATGCTGTTAAGTCTTTTACACAAATTTCTCTTTTTTACTCCACGTAAAAAACAAAAAACACGTATAATTAACCACGTAACTCGCAGGATTTAATCGGAGGAAATATGGCAACCCAACTTGATTCAACTTTACTCAAACAGGTGGCTGATGCCTTACCAGACATTCGGTCACGGCAGATTACTGCCACGCTCAATCTATTGAATGATGGCAACACGATTCCGTTTGTCTCACGATACCGGAAGGAAATGACCGGTAGCCTGGATGAAGTCCAGATTCGTACAGTTCAGGACACATGGAACCACTATGAAAAACTAGCCAACCGGAAAACAGAAGTCATCAATAGCATCACAGAACAAAAAGCCCTGACACCAAAGTTGCAGCAACAGATCACCGCCGCAACCACAGTCCAGGAAGTTGAAGATTTATATCTGCCTTACAAACAGAAACGCCGCACCAAGGCCACAATTGCCAAGGAAGCCGGTTTGATGCCGTTTGCCAAATGGCTTCTGGGCTTTCACAGCGAATCTGCTGAGGAAAAAGCTACTGAATTCGTAAACGCTGAGAAAGAACTCCCTGATGTTGAATCAGTGCTTACCGGTGTGCATGAAATTCTTGCGGAGGCCTTTAGTGAAGAAGCCTCTTTCCGTGAGTTCATCCGTGACTATACCCGCAGTCATGCCAAACTGACGACTGTCGTTAAGCCTAAGGGCAAAGAAGCCGATGAGGACGGCGTTTACCAACAATATTATGAATTCGAGCAACCATTCACGAAGATGGCTGCCTATCAGACATTGGCCATCAATCGTGGTGAAAAAGCTGGCGTACTTCGCGTCAGTTTGGCGGTCGATACAGATGCCATCATGAACTTCTTCCATTTCCGGACGGTTGGGCATCATCAAGGACCGGCAGTTGCTGTCATTGAAGACGCATATGCCGACACGTACAAACGCTTTATTGGCCCGGCCATTGAACGTGAACTGCGCAATGAGTTGACCGACGCCGCCAACGAGCACGCCATCAAGGTGTTTGGGACTAATCTGTATCACTTACTCATGCAGGCACCGATGAAAGGTAAAATTGTGCTTGGCTTCGACCCTGCTTACCGGACGGGATGTAAATTAGCCGTCATGGACGCGAACGGGAAATACTTAGACAAACTTGTCATCTATCCGCATAAACCAGCGCCGGCCAACAAACGTGCTGCAGCGGCGGGCGAATTCCATGACTTCCTTGAAAAATATCAAGTTGAAATGATTGCGATTGGAAATGGGACGGCTTCGCGTGAGTCTGAAATTTTCGTCAGCGCCTTCCTAAAGACCATCAAACGTGATGTTGAATACGTGATTGTTAACGAAGCTGGTGCGTCCGTTTACTCAGCTAGTCAAGCTGCTCGGGATGAGTTCCCGGACTTGCACGTTGAACAACGAAGTGCCATTAGTATTGGCCGGCGTTTGCAAGATCCTCTGGCTGAGTTGGTTAAAATTGACCCGCAGAGTGTCGGTGTTGGTCAGTATCAGCACGACGTACCTAATAAAGAGCTGTCAGCACAATTGGACACTGTTGTTGAAACGGCCGTTAACCAGGTCGGCGTTAACTTAAACACCGCCAGTTCCGAACTACTGGAACATATCTCTGGAATGAACAAAACGATTGCCAACAATGTCGTTGCTTACCGAAATGAAAATGGTCGGTACACAGACCGTCGCCAGCTTAAAAAGGTGCCTCGTCTTGGACCAAAAGCCTATGAACAGGCCGTTGGATTCTTGCGCATTATCGGTGGGAAGAATCCGCTGGATAACACAGATGTCCATCCTGAAAGTTACCCTGTTGCCAACGAAATTTTGACGCTGACGAATACGGATGTGGACAGCCTCGGCTCGGCGAAGTTTGAACAGGCAACAGCCAAGTTGGACAAACGTGCAATCGCAACAGAAACCGGGGCGGGGTTAGAAACTGTCACTGATATTCTCGACAGTTTGGCAAAACCAGGCCGTGATTTGCGTGACGGTATGCCAGCACCCTTGTTGCGCCATGACGTACTGACCATCGAAGATTTAAAGCCTGGGATGGAACTACAAGGTACTGTCCGTAACGTCATCGACTTCGGTGCGTTTGTTGATGTTGGTGTGAAGCATGACGGCCTCGTCCATATTTCCAAACTGACTAAACGGTTCGTGAAGAACCCTGCCGAAATTGTTTCCGTCGGCGATATCGTCACCGTTTGGGTTGATTCGGTCGACTTGAACAGGCAAAGGATTCAGTTAACGATGTTGAAACCGAATGAAGGTTAAATAAGCATTAAGGCCTGTCAATGAGCTCATTGACAGGCCTTTTTTTAGATATCAAAAACTGTAAAAAATGTTCGAAATCATCTTCGGTTAAAACGTGTTCATTATAAGTAAGTAAGATAATATTTTTTAAATCGAACACAGACATATCGACTTTGACTGCCCGAGTTTTAAGATTGAAGGTTTCGGCTACCGTGATAATCCTCTCTTAAGCAAACAGCACAGTGATTTTGAACATAATAGTTCTGATGAACAATAAATATCATCAAATTTCTTATTGCGACGTTGTAACTCTTTAAAGTTACACACGTTGGTAGATACCAAATTATTTCAAAAAAAACGTGTGAGTAATCCATGATGTAAAAAAACCTTCAACGATTGCCGCAAACGCTAGAATTGGAATCACATATTTCACGAAGTCTTTAAAGAGGAGCGACAGATGGACGTTAGTATCAATTTTCTTACGCCATTTTATTGCCCGCTTGTTGATTTCATTTGCAATCATGATTCCGATTAAAAATGCGGTAAATTCAAAAATTGCATGAGGTGCTAGTAACACGAAGGTTCCAACAATATTGATAAGTCGAAGTGGATACAATGCTAAAGCTACAAGGAAAGTTTCAGTTATCATTGGATATAGTGCAATCAGGTAAAGATGTCTTAGTGGGATAAGTGCCAAACATAGCATGATTAATAGCAACACCATATTTGTTGTGAACACATGTACCGTAGATGTTAGCGACGACCAAAAAGTATATCCGGTATTCCCTGTGTGTGCTCTGCTCATGAGCCCTTGTTTTACGGATTGTGCAAATTGACTATTCATCCGAAGTGCAAGTACTTCTCCTAGTAACAAAAGTGCGCCAATTACTAAGAGCCTTATCCAGTAAAGCTTTAGTTTTCCTAAATAAAATTGCTTCCCCATCTTCATTCACCTCTAACGTCTAATTTTAGAAAAGGATAAAAACGTCGCATCGCGAATTTTTTCATGAACTAATTCATGAAAAGTTTCTGTTCAGTAAGAATGAGGCTAGTTCTTTAAAAGAAATCACTCAATTGGGTGGATTTTCGATTCGTATTACAAGAAAGAAAAGTGTGTTATAGAGTGTTTGAACACCGGTCTTTAAAAAGCCTGCAGCATGTCCAACCTGCATCGCTAATTGGTTGTAACCACCAGCGACATGGCCTGATTCATTAGCTGACACTTTTAATTTTTGCTAAATTAAACCTGTATATTAAATATTCAATAGCTCATAATCTGCCTCCCCTGTATGCCCTTGTAACATTCTTGAATAGAAATTTCTATCTGATTTTTTATACGACCATAATATAAGACCAAGACAGAAAAATAGCAAAACATTGTACTCCATTTCAGATTTTAATATTCGCGATTTTTAAAATCGTATTACGGTTTTTAATTTGTGGAAAAACACTATATTTTTCTAAATGTTTTTATTTACAAGTTATGTAACTGTTTGCCCTCATTGACAGATGAGCTTATTCCTCGTCAAAGTTTATTTGTGCGCTAGGAACATTATATATATCTCTTACTTGTTCAATATTTGATTGAAGATTTGCACTTGCCACAGATATTGGACGTAGTGCTGAACTTGATGAGGCTAGTAAAATCAAAAGAGTGACAATTCTTTTATACATAATGGTATTCTCTCATTTCCTTATTGGATAGACTATAATGTACTTAACACACATATCCAAGCAAAGTGAAGGCGTTAGAAATGATTAATTCAAAAGCTTTCAAAACCATTAGGAAAGCAAAAGGGTATACACAGAAAAGTTTAGCTAAAGGTATTACAACACAAGGCACAATCAGCCGTATGGAGAAAAGTTCCGTCGAACCATCACGAAAGATTATGGACTCCTTGGCAGATCGACTTGAAGTTGACGTAAACGATCTAATTGTTCACGGACAGGCAGAGCAAGTCACACAGTCTCTTAAAAAGGCTGACAATCTTTACAAAAATTACGAATATCAACAAGTACTTGACGAGCTAAACAAATATACACCAGTTGAATTTAGCAATATTAGTGCAGATGTGCACTATACGTTTTTGAAAACTGCCTCTCAAGTATGGTTAAATCACGATTTATCGGAGGGAATATTTGGTTTTAATACCATACTGCAAAAAAATGAGTTCTCTATCTACACAGTACTTGCAACGATGGAATTAGCAGTTGTTTATACCTACCAAAAGAATAAGGCACGAGCTGAATATTATGTTGCTCAAGTTCCTGAACAATTAAACCGTCTTAGTGATGAAGCAAAACATTTAGACCCATTTTGGTACGCAATTATTGTCGAAAATTTAGCTAGATATTATCTACACTCTGCACGTTTAAAAGCATCACAGTTCTATGCTAAAAGCTTAATTGACTTCTTAAATGAGATTAACTCTTCATACAATTTAGAAAGCGCATACTTAACCCTTTCGAGTGCCACTTCAGAATTGGACGGCAATACGCAAGCGGTCAAACGACAGCTCATTACTGCATGGACATTGGCATTAAATGCGAATAATGAACCAGTTGCAAAAGAAGCTGCTAAACAAATGACTATTTTGCATATTTCAACGTTCGATTAATATTCATAGTCTCCACATAAATAATAAAAGCCCACCCATATAGCAGGTGGACTCGTGTTTCAAGCGTTTCCGCGCTCAAATCGGTCTGAACACATTAATTAAATGTCGCAAATACTTTCTGCTCATTCTAGCTGGCATTTGACGACGTCTTTTTGAATTGATGAAAATTCAAAATTTTATTTTTAATTGACCTAACATCACCAAAGATGCAAGGATTCCCAGTACGGTATAAATTATTGTCGCAAGCAACCGCCCAGTGCCAACAAGAGGTAAAACCGGTGCCCCATTCAGGTACAGATAGAAGAACACAATCATTATCATTTGGGTGGCTCTCGGATTGCCGGTAATTAAACCAATTGTCTGTGCAAGTAACACGATTTGAACTGACCAAATAACCAGCAAAACTATTGGACCCAATGATATCTTTGTCAGAATTGGCAAAATCAAACTTATGGCTAGGATAATACCGGTCCGCCTTTCTCTAAATCGAGCCTTTAATTGTCCGCTTGGAATCGTCCGTAACAAGCCATCGACACCAGTCTGTTTTCCGACCGTACCAAGGTTTGAAAATAGTGGCATTGCCGTCAAAAATAGTAATGGCAGGTTTCTTTGAGTAGTCTGGGCAGCATCACCGCTCCAACTTACCAACCAGATCAGTAAAATCACAATCATCCAAATACCATTTGTATTGCTTGTCAACAAACGGAATTGCGTATAACCAGGCATTTTTACCAGTTTGGAAAATCTTCTATTTACATAACCGAAATGAATTTGATTTGTTCTATAAAGCGGTCGCCTCTCAACGAGTAGCCCTGCAAAGACCACTAAAAGAAAGCTAACGGCAATCAGTACTGTCATGTTAAGAATATCCGTCATTGATAAATGGATCGTTGGGAACACCAAATTGGTTTTCCCAGAATACTTATCGGAAGTACTTCCAATCACCCGTAATAGCCTTAATGACTGACCTGGCGTCTGCGCAATGGCTACTTTAATATTGCTGACCAAATATTGACTACCTGAGAGGTTGAAAATACGCTGAAGGCGATTTGGCACAATCTGATAGCTAGTTCCGGACGCATATAAACCGGCTACAAAAATCAACAAGGCCGTTGTCCCAAACCAATTCTTCAAACCAGGCAACGTCTCTGTTAGTAATGTTAAGGCAGCCACAAAACAAAGCCCGGGAACAATAATTACAAACGGCATAACAAATTGCGTAATTTTCAAGCTTGAAATTCCGAATTTTAAAACAGAGCCAAGTAACGTAAACAGCATAACCGTCAGTAGAAAAATAAATAGGAATGCAAGATTACTGACAAATTTGCCGAACGCGTATTTCAGTCGATTTATCCTCGTGGTCATCATAAGGTTCATTACCCCATGTTCCCTATCCAAGGCGATGGCATCCCTCAGATAAGCAACACCGATTAAGGGCAGGAAAAAGCCCATGATAAAACTCACACTCACGGGTATCCAAGTCGCGTTGTTTGCCTGCACATATGTATTGGGGTTAATGATGAGTGGCCGCATCACGCCAGAATCTTTGGGAAACATGAACACAACTGCAAACGCAAGCGCTACACAGATACCTAAAAAAGATGCCTGCCGTCTTTTTTCAAGAAATGTTGCTGCGATAATTCCTTTCATAACTTGATTACCCCGTTCAAGACGCCAATATAAGCTTCTTCCAACGTTGGGGTGACGGCGTGCGCATTCTGTTCATCAATCCTGGCCGTAATTTGTCTAACTTTAATACTCTGTGCACCTTGAATTAAAGAAATCAACGCACTCGACATTTGGTCTGACCGATTATTCGCAGTGTTCTCATGCTCTGATAGCGAATACTCCCAAACGTAACCGTCACTTTGCTTCAACAATTCGTTCGGTGACCCATGATACATAAACTGACCCTGATTTAAAATGAGTAAGTCATCCGCAATTGCCTCAATGTCTGAAACAATATGCGTAGAAATAATCACTAATCGTTCGCTGGCCAATTCAGCGAACAAATTTCTTAATGTCACTCTTTCTTCAGGATCTAACCCTGTTGAGGGTTCATCGGCAATGATGACTTGTGGATCACCCAAAAGTGTTGCCGCAATGCCGACACGTTGCTGCATCCCGCCTGAAAAATCTTTCAATTGCTTATTGCCAGTGTTTGCCAAATTCACTTGGTGCAATAGCGCGTCACTCTGAATTCGCGCGTCCTTGTTTGATATTCCTTTGATGCTCGCAATGTAGGTAAGATATTCAGTTGCAGTTAAGTTTGGGTAAAAAGGAACCTGTTGTGGCAAATAACCGAGTAGCTTCCGCATGTTGTTTGGCTTTGAAATAATGCTGTCGCCATTTAAGCGAACATCCCCAGTGGTTGGTTTTGCCAACGTGGTTAATAATTTTATTAACGTTGACTTCCCGGCACCGTTTGGACCTAACAGGCCAATTAGGCCACCTGATGTGAGCCGTGCATTCAATTCTGAAAAGACTTGAGTTTGACCATATTTCATCCCTAAATTGGATAGCTCAATTTCCATACTTGCGTTCCCCCAAAAAGATGACAAAGTTAACGCATTCAACCCCTTGTAAACTCGACATCGACTAGAAACGGCTATCGTGTAGGTAGATTTTCCTGTGCGGTAGTCGTTTCTGGTTGGACATGTGTTTTTCTGAGACTATGAATGTGCATACAATAACCTTTCACCTAAGTGATCAGCTGCTGCTAAAGAAAAAAAGGCAACTAATCATTAACTGAAAATCTAAACTGGCGAGGCGTGAAACATATTCTTAAGTTACTGTGTGTTTCACTTATAGTACATTTAGCATACCATTTTCTAGTATCTGATTTAACACAAAATAATTGAATTTTGGTAGCAAACTTGCTATCATTCATGTATGCCTAACAACATTATTTTTATCCCAAGCGAAGAGTTCGAAATTTTTTATGATCGGCTAGAGACCAAGGATCGTCAACACTTGCAAGCCGTTATCACCAATATCACAAAATTTGGTTTACAAACAGCAATTCGTCTGAAATGGGTTAAAAAAATCGAAAGGAATCTTTACGAAATCAGATCACGTTCAGGCTCAAATATTCAACGTGCCATTTATTTTAAAGTTGAGAATAACAACTATTACATCACGCATGGCTTTACTAAAAAAACACAGAAGACACCAAAACGAGAAATTAATCACGCTAAAGAAATTCGCGCTCATTTTATGAAAGGTCGTGAATAATCATGCGAACAATGAACGATATCTTACAAGAAGAACTAAAGGACCCAGAGTTTAAGCAAGGTTACGAGTACTATCTAAGAGCCGGTGAAGCAGCTGTAGCAGTTTATCAATTACGTAGGAGTTTGGGCTTATCGCAGGCCGAACTTGCCAAAAAATCTGGCAAAGCCAAGTCTACAATTGCTCGGATTGAAAACGGAAATTTAGCACCACGCTTAGATACTCTACAGGATATTGCTAAAGGCGTCGGCAAAGAAGCAAAGATTGTATTTATCTAATTTCTTAACAAATGAATGCACTCAACTAACCACCTTTATATGAACCGTTTCAAAAGACAGATGATACACGCCCTGATCCAGAGTGTATCATCTGTCTTTTTCAACCTTTATCAGTCTTTCGCCAGTTCCCGTCGTAACCCTTCCGTCAGCACATGAGACAATACAATGTGGCGTTCACGGGCTTCGTCACGCAAACCTTCCGGAATTGTCACAGTAACTTTGACTTTCTTTGTTTGTTGTTCACGACTGCGATACTCGTTAAGATCCAGTGGCACAATTACCAGTTGATCACCCGGATCAAGTTGAATCTCAGTAACGTCCGAGGCGGCAGGGTAATGTTTTTCGGAAAATAAGTAGCCGCCAATTACATCCTGTGCACTATGAAAAGCAGCAAGCATCGTCTCACCATATGTCACCGCACCTTGTAAATCCGGAACCTTAACGGTAAAGACGCCATCTTTCTGCAAATGGAAAATCGCCGGATAAAATACTTCATCTTTGGACATTCTTACTTCCCTCCTTTTAGCACCTTAACCAACTGTCGACCAGTCTGCGGAAATTTTACATTTGAATGCATAGGTTATTCCCTTTCTGAATTATACGTGCTACACGTCCTTTTTTTCAAGGAGTATTACACGTATAGTGGTATAACTTCCCGTTTAAAATAACATACGCAACTTGTGTGCCAATTTCATCAAACTATGCCAAAGGCTTTTAATTTTAAAATATCGAATCACCTAAATGGCCCGCTGAAATGCTCAAATTTGCATTTTAACGGGCCATTCTTAAAAACTCATTTTTGATACTGAACGCTTAAACTAGTTGTCCGTTTCGGGACATGTACCTCTAATGTGCCGCGCCTTGAAACCTTCACGGTCAGTTGCTGGCCATTATTCGTTTGAACCTTATAATGGCGACTGCCGTAATCAAACACGGGCAGGTCAACATTGTGACCGGTCATCGCCTTTGCAATGTGAATGTTCACGCCGTTTGGCCGTGGGTTCAGCTTCACATGTGGTCGGCTAATAACTTCACCATTTTCGAACACGATCGCCTGATGCGCATAGATTGCCTTCAGGTGGTGAATACTTTGCTTGGGCGCGTAATCGAAGTAGTTCGCATCGGTCGCAAACTTTTCATAACTGCTGGCATTTACCTTAGCCGTTGACAACCCGGCATACACGAAACCTGTCACCAATGTCAGCAATAATGACAATCCGACGATCCAACCCTGCCAGTTGAAACGTAGCTGAACACGATCCACCAGAACCACAAAAGCCACTAGCACAAAAAAACTGATAAACGTGTAAAAACGCCAAGGATGTTGAATCAAATTGATTGGTGTATGTTCAAGCAATCGCCATGGAAACAGCTTAGTCGTCATCCAAAACAACACCGTACTCAAAATAGTTAACGTTTTGCCAAACCGATCCAGTCGGCGAAAGCCCAACCACAGTGCAATCAATGCTAACAGAACCACGGTCCCTAAAGTAACACCGTGTGTCATCAAGCCATTTTTCGTCACGTTGCCGAGACCAAATGCAATCGCCACGAATGGCGAAATTGCCTGCTTTGCTAAAGATCCGATTAATGGTGAGGCAACGGTCACATCCTTAGTTGTGCCCAACATCCCCAACAGCTCCGGTAAACTCAACAACCCCGTTACGATTGCTGTCAGGCCTAAGTCTAGCCACGTTTGCCATTTGTTGAGGTAGCGCCAGCCAATCGCCAGCATGACAACGACCATGCCTGCAGCTAGTAATGCTGACAACACGTGCGTGTAAACCAGCATCGTAGCACCTAATGTCGTGAGCAACCAGCCCCGGCGATGTTTGGTCAGCGTCATGTAAAGCCCAAGAAATAAAATTGGGTACCACATCATCGACTGTGCTTCTGGCAAGTCAAAGCGGACCGTTTCATTGAAAACCATGTAGCCGGACAAGTTGTACAGCAAGGCGAATAGCCACGCACCGGTAATTGGCCGGCGTGCACCGCGCAACTGTAAAAAGACGCGCATGCACCAATAGGAAATCCAGCAACTCAGCACAATATAGAACGCATTGCCAAGATACAGCGCCACAATACCAGGTAGTCCAATCAAACGTAAAATTGCGTACGGGTACAAAAAAACGTACGGATAGAAAATTTGAATCCCCAGACCTGATCCACGAAAGGCATAAGTGCTTATTGCGTTGTGCCAAACGCCATTTTTAGCCGATAGGTATAGCTCTTCAATTCGATCAACGTGAAATTGTTGGTCCCAACCGCCAAACAAATGATTATTCAGTAAAAACGGCAATTCAACTGCTAATGCTACCAACAAGAACGTCAACCACAGCCACAACTGGCGATGATCGCGTGCCCAGCCATAAAAGCCGGCTGTTTTTTGATGCTCTTGTTCTTGCGCAGCTAAAGACTCCCGATAATCCACAACATTCACCCATCCTAAATTTGAAAATAATGTTGTTAGCTTAACACATTTACGGTGACGGCTAAATGAATGTCAGATAAGAATTTTACGCATTATTTTAAAGTCTATAACCAAGTTTGTTTCACCTTAAAATAGCTGCCACGAATCTCACCGGCAAGTTTTGAACGCTGGTGAGCAAACTTAAACTTACCCTCTATTTCTACCGGAACCTCGGCGCCAACTGCCAGTTTGATGCCAACGGCCCGTTTCGGCTTCTCACCTGTCTTTTCATACAGAACGTTGAGCACCATGCCGTTCTCGTAGTAAAACTCTGGCCAGTACAAATCATCATCCTCGTAAACTGCCACTTCGAGTAGTTTTTCCGAAAACGACAGGTCTCGTTCGGTCCTGATGAGTTTCTCATACCACGCAACCACGTCTCGTTTTTCACTAGCAGGATAGGTGACGTATTCAAACTTGTATTTGTTCCAGAAATAACGCGCTTCGTTTGCTCGCAATCCGGCTAGTGCTTCTGCCACTGGTGAGCTTTCCAAACCGGTGGTCGACACCGTTTTAAAATCTACTTTATAGGCCATTTTCCACACCTCAATATCGTGATTATCCCAAAATATCATTACTGTCATAGTTTATCGCCGTTCCCACATGATTGACAGTTTCAAGTCTGTGAAAAATAGGTTAATCCGATTAGTTTTTACCTTCGTCTCGCATCTGGCGCATTTGTTTATCCAACTGTTTTTGTGCCTTCATCGAACCTCGATCGAGGTCACGTTGGAATTTGAAGTCATCATAATTCTTAAATAATCGACTCATATCATAGCCGTCCGGATATAAATCAGCCGCCTTGCCTAATTGTGTCACCCGTCGCTCCGCCACCGTTTCAAACTGATCATCAACGTAGACAACTACAGTCTGCTCACGTTTATCTTGCTTATAGACTAGTCCCTGACGGCCATCTGCGTTGAGCCGCACACGGTCACCTTGTGCATACGTGACTTGTTGTCGTGGTTCATGACTCGACTTTTTGACAATTTTCTCTTCATATAAGTTTGTTTGATAATCATGTTCACTCAAATAATGATCTGCTTGTTGAATGATGTGCGGATTCAGCTTCAACCGCCGCGCCAGCCAAAATGCATTGCTATCGCCGACTTCGTCATCAGCAACTGATATTTTGGCATTAACGTTGCTTCATCAAATGCCATTGCCGCCGTCGTAAAGGCGGGATGTTGCTGCGCATAACGTTTGATCTCACCATAGTGAGTCGTCACAACGACTAGAGCACCATGCTGATAAAGATATTCAATGACCGCGATAGCCAACGCTGCACCTTCATTCGGTTCAGTCCCACTGCCAATTTCGTCGAGCAAAACTAAACTGTGCGGTTTGATGGCGTTAGTGATTGCTGTCAAATTGGTCAAGTGACTGGAAAACGTGCTGAGTGCATTTTCGATGCTCTGGTCATCCCCGATATCGGCAAACATCTGCTGCAAGACAGGTAAGTCAGTGGTCTCGGCAGCTGGGATCTGGAGACCGCACTGCGCCATGATGATAAACAGCCCAATCGTCTTCAGTACGACCGTTTTGCCACCAGCATTCGGGCCAGTAATAACAAGGCCGCGATGATCGACGCCCAATGTCACGGAAAGTGGAACTGCATGTTCACCAAGCAACGGATGGCGCCCCTTACTAATACGAATTTGATCACGTTCGTTAAGATGTGGCCGAACACCGTTGATAGCTGCGCTGTATTTGCCCCGGGCCATAATTTCATCAAGCGCCGTAATCACGTCAAGATTGCGCAGAATTGTTGTTTCGTGCTCGCTAACCTGACCATTCAAACCAGCCAAAATTTGATAAACCTCTGCCTCAACGCCGCTGGTCACTTCAGCAAGATCTGCATTCAGTTTGAACGCTGACTGTGGTTCGACATACACGGTTGAGCCAGTTGCTGAACTGCCAACAATCGTGCCGGGAATCCGATTCTTAAACGTCGCCTGAACAGCTAGGACGAGGTGATCGTCTTTTATGATTGGCAAACGTTCTTGCAGCATTCGAGCATAATGTTGGCTGGCTTTTTGCACGACAGCCTTCAGTTGCGCCTGAACATCGCGCTGGTGCCGGCGCAGTTTACGCAAATTTCCCGTCGCATCATCAATAACCTGGTTGTTATGAATAACATTGTAAATGCCATCCGCTAAGTCGGTTACAGCAGTCAGCGCACCAGCATAGTTGGCCAGTGTCGGGGCAATGTCGGCGTTTCGTTTCAATACTGCAGCGACGTCAGCGTTGCCACGGACGAAATCAGCCACTTGTACCAACTGTTCAGCGGTCAGAAAGTACCCTTGGTGCATTTTGTTGAGAAAATTTTGAACAGTGTCTAAGCTCAAAAATGGCAAATGCACGTTGGCGTCCAGTAAGGCCCGTGCTTCAACCGTTTCCGTTTGTAATGAAACGACTTCGTTTAAACGCGTGAGCACCGTCATGTGCTGAAGATGTTCCTGAGCCGCTTGACTCGTCGCAAATGTCGCAACGGCCTGGCGAATTTCGTTAAAATCTGTCTTTTGGTATGTTTCTTCGTTCATTGTGATTCACTTCTCCTGCAATTCTGCGTTCGTGCCAGAAAAAGTTAGCAAAAAACAGCACAAAAAGACCGTGTTCCTTGCCTATTCAGCAACTCACACGGTCATTCCGGGATTAACCCAGTTTGTTCGGCGTGTGGGTGTGATAACCTTTAGTCCAGCACAAACTAACCCTTGTTTCGGGTTCGTTCAAAAACTAGTTACTAAAGATTAATCACACTCATACAGCCCAACCTCGTTT
>DMZB01000028.1 GCA_003482405.1 Lactobacillus sp.
TCGAACCCTGGACCCACGGATTAAGAGTCCGTTGCTCTGCCAGCTGAGCTAGCGATCCATATCAATTCACCTTTTATATAGTATCATACGCTCCAAACCCTGACAACAGATTTTTGTGAAAAAGTTCAGATTCGGTCAAACTAAAGCCGTTGCAGGCGTGATGATTCATCTGCAACGGCAAAAGTTAAACGTGATTTTATGAAGTTAGATAAATTGAATTAGTGACATCAGAATTGGTACCACGAAAACAAATAGTACAGTGGAGGTCGTGACAACGTTTGTCGCATACTTAACATCACCATGAGCCTCATTAGCTAGGATTGGCAAAACAGCGAGCATCGGTGTTGCTGATTGCACAATCAAAGTCTTAGTTAATAGTGGTGCAAATGTCATTCCGGTTCGTTGCGCAAACAGCAGAACCAGAACCATCACGACCGGCGACAAGACGAAACGTCCAAGTAGTGCGACGACGGTATCGCGATCGAAGCGAATGCTCTTTAACCCAGCATCGGCCAGCACAATGCCAATGTAGATTAGTGACAGTGGTGTGACTAGATCACCAACATAAGTCAATGTTGAGGCAATGAAGGTGACTTTCATAATTGGAATGTTTAGTAGTAAGAAAACCAGAGCTACTAAGAATCCAACCAGTGGCATCGGGATAACCTGTTTCCAATCAATTTTATGATGCGTTTTTTGAGATTTATCTTTAGTCGGGTCGTCATTACTGATTAAGAAGACCCCAAAAGCCCATGTCGAGACAGTATTGACAATATAATAGACTAGGAAAAAGGTAAGACTTTTATTGCCAAACAGCGCAATGTTTAGTGGTAAACCGATGAATATTGTGTTGGCATTGACGATCGCGTTGATAAAGATCCCTTTACGACCAGGACGAATCTTCATGACTCGAACCAGCAGGAACGCGATTAGATAACCAATAATCACAGCAATGAAGGTCCACAGTAGGTAGCCAGCAAAGCTGACCAGTTGACCTCGTGTCAAACGCTGTAGGACTGACACGAAAATTGAGGCCGGCAGTGCAATATTTTTAATGAATCTTGAGATTGTACTGCCGAATTTGTCATCGAACCAGCCCCGGCGCCTCAATACATAGCCTAAAATCATAATCAAAACGACCACTAGAACGCTTTGAATTGAACTCCATAAGACAGCCATTCACTCATATCCTTATCAAATTTTCTTCTCTCATTAGCCGACTCGTCTGACTGCAAATGAAGATTTACTTGTATTCTGGTTTCCATTTTTTGTCAGCAACAGCTTTGCGTACGTCGCCGATTGGTTCACGATTTAATCCCTGATCAACAACACTTTGCGCGACAGTATCTGCCAGTGTTTCAGAGAATTCTGTCAGCATCGAAACTGGTGGCAATACAGCTGCACCCGGCTTTTCCGTGTCCACAATTCCGCCTAATGCGTGACAAGCGGCAGAAAGCGTCTTACTATTCAGAATCTTGGCAGTTGACGCGATCAAACCAAATCCCAAGCCTGGGTACATCAGGGCGTTATTACCTTGTCCAATCTCATAGGTGATGCCATTGTAGTGGACTTTGTCAGCCGGAATACCAGTCGCAATCAGTGCCTTGCCGTCGGTCCATTGGATAATGTCGGCAGCTTTAGCCTCCGCTAATTTGGTGGGGTTTGATAAAGGGAAAATAATGGGACGTTTTGTGTGGGCAGCCATGTTTTTGACGATGCCTTCGGTGAAAGCATTAGGTTGAGTTGAAGTGCCAATCATAACTGTTGGATGGACGGCCTCAACCACGGCTGAAAGATTTGTGAGCTCACTTGGATTACTGAATTCACTTCGGTCTCTGGTAAATGATTTTTGAGCCGGAGTTAAATTTGGTGTGTCAGTGAATAGTAATCCCTGTCGATCTACGACATAAAAGTGTTTGCGCGCCTCGGCCTCATCTAAACCGGAAGTCACCAATTCATCTAAAATTTGATTGGCAATTCCCATGCCTGCTGTGCCGGCACCAAAGGTTAGAAATGTTTGGTCTTTAAGATCCTCTTTGGAAATATTCAGTGCGCCTAGAATCCCGGCTAGAACGACGATCCCTGTCCCTTGAATATCATCATTAAAGGTCAAAATGTTGTCTTTATACTTGTCTAGGATGACTTGCGCGTTTCCCCGTCCAAAGTCTTCCCAGTGGAGCAGTGATTGTGGAAATAGGCTTCTTTCAGCAATTACAAACTTATCGATGACATCATAATATCGATCGCCGTAAACACGTTTGTGCCGATTGCCTAAATAGAGTGGGTCATTCAATAAAGCGTCGTTGTTAGTACCGGCATCGATGGATACGGGCAATACTTGTGACGGGTCGATACCGGCCGCAGCTGTGTAGACCATCAACTTTCCAATTGCGATATCAACACCGTTAACACCCCAGTCGCCAATACCTAATATGCCTTCAGCGTCGGTTGCGACGACCAAACGAATATCCCGACCTTCAGCTGCATTTCTTAAAGTTTCTTCGATATCGTTTGGTGTGTCGACCGAAATGAAGGCGGCGTTTTGTGGATCCAGAAATAGTTCATTGTACTGCTCGATTGACTCAGCAACTGTTGGGTCATACACAATTGGCATAAACTCCACAACGTGTTCATTCATCAAATGGAAAAACAGCGTGCGGTTTTCATTAAACAAATTCATCAAGAAAATGCGTTTTTCTAAATTGGTCGTTTTGCTTTGAAATTGAGCATATGCCTGGGTTGCTTGTTCTTCTATTGTTTGAACGTGGCTTGGCAAAGTGCCGACTAATCCAAGTTGTTCGCGTTCTTCTGTTGTAAAGGCAGTTCCTTTGTTTAAAAAGGGATTGTTCAAAATTGTTTCAGCATTCTTTTCCATCTATACGGACCTCCATTTTCTTTAACCCGTTAACGATTACCCCATACAATCGTTAGGAACAAAATTAAACGGGCTGGTAATTTAATCGATGAATGAGCCAGCGGTTGTGATCCTGATTGCGGATCAAACGGTCTGACACGAGTGTCATGGTGAAACTATAGGGTTCTGAATAGTTATCAGGACCTCGAATGACGACATGACCATGAACTAATGCAACTAGCTCTAGAGATGGGACGTCAATTGTCATGTTGGTTAGATGCTGCGGGTTAGTGAGAAGCGACTGAATCATCTCTAAGATAGCGGCATGACCGGCGCGTTCATGACTTCTAAAACGAAGGAATGACTCAGAGCAAAATAAACTGGTTAGTGTGGCAGCGTCCATATCAGACGACAGTGCTTTGAAATAATTTTCAACAGTGTGTTTAACAGCCTCCTGTTTTGTTTCTTTTTGCAAACGTACTTCATCAATATTGAACATATTAATGCCTCCCCAAATGTAAACAATCACTGATGGTACTTACCAAATCTCACTAACTGCTTAGAGTGTAATTAGTTTGCTTATATTCAGATATGATAAAGGCGACCTAATAGTCGAAATCCGTGGTGAATGTGGGGGCACAAAAAATGAATGGCAAACAGCGTTTATTGGAATCAGAAATTGCTAAATTAATGAAGATTCAATTGGTTGAATTGGATGAATATGGACACATAAAAAGGAACGTCACGGATAATAATTTTGATGATCTTGATCAAGACCTGTTTGAAGCGGCTGTTCATGAGGTACAACAAACGAGTATCACGATGCTGAGACACGAGGCAGCACAGTATCGGCAAATGTTTTGTTTTAAGTTGGCGCCTGACGTCATCGTTTGTGGGTTAGGGTTTCCCAATATGGACGAGCAGCAGTTGAGACTGTGCGCGTTGTGCCTGTATATAGGGCTTTTGGGCCGTCCACCATTGATTATTCCGGAAGTGATTTCTGTGACGGCACAAGCCATTCAGATAGAACCTGTGCATATTTTGATTCAGGCTGTTGCTAAGGAAAATTGGGTTGTGTTAATCGGGTTTGTTAAAGAGCATTTTGGAAAGGTTACGCCTGCACATCAACGTTTGATTGGGTTAACGTTGATTGCAGGCTTGTTTGTAGGCCGACAGTTAACGGTTAAGGGGCGGCTGGTGCATTTTACCGAAATTGTGAGTCAATGGTGGCAGGCTGTGCGCAATGATCAGCTGGACGCAGTAACCTTAGGTCGGCAATTGATTGCAGCATTTGAACGGCGTGAGGCAAACGGAAGTCATCCCAGTGGTGATCAATTGGTGAATCAGATTATGGCAGATGTTAATGCACACCTTGAAACGAGGCTTTTGGTGACTGATGTAGCCAAACGGCTGCATCTTTCGCCGGATTACGTCACGCGGCACTTTCATGAGCAGACGGGTTGGACATTGAAACGTTATAGTCAGATGCGTAAAATCGCGCGCGCTAAGGTGCTATTGCCAGATAACAGTGTGTCAGACGTTTGTTATCAGCTTCATTTTGGCGATCAGAGCCATTTTGCTAAGGTCTTCAAACAGCAGACCGGAATGACACCGCATCAATATCAGCGTGAGTATCAAGATGAGCAACAATGACAGTTGCGAATCTGTTAAACTCGAATATGGAGGGTGTTTGTTCATGTCAAAGTCACGAATAGAGGCATTTACGGATGGTGTTGTGGCCATCATTATTACGATTTTGGTACTGGATCTAAAATTACCAGAACAGCAACACACGTGGACTGCACTTTGGGATATGCGGATGCCATTTGTAGTTTATGTAGTTAGCTTCATCATGATTGCGGAAGTGTGGAATTTTCATCATCAGATGTTTGCCGCGGTGCAAGAGACCAATGCACATGTGCTGTGGGCAAACATGAATTTGCTCTTTTGGATGTCGTTGATTCCGGCCGTGACCGCTTGGTATGGAACGGACATTTTTGCACGCCCAAGTGGTGTTCTCTACGCGCTAATCGTGTTACCATTTAACATCTCTTTCATTATTTTGAATCATGCTGTTCAACACGCGAATCATTTGTCCGTTAAGCAGGGAATATCTGCGGACTCTGAAAAAAGAAACGGCTGGTCGTTGGTCATTAATGTTTTGGTGGTGATCGTGACCTTTTTCTACCCACCGTTTGCGTTGCTGTCGATGATTCTAAACGTGATTATTTGGCTGATTCCACTTCGACGGGCACACAGTTAGTCCATTGAATGGCTGTGATATAATGGTAGAGGTTGCGTATAGAGTTTACGCAACGTTTCATATGAAAATCGTATTCAATCACTTAACTCCAATGGAGGATATAATTACATGAGCAAAATTCTTGTTGTTGATGATGAAAAACCAATCTCAGACATTATTAAATTTAACCTCGAAAAAGAGGGCTACGAAGTTGTTACTGCAGCCGATGGAGAAGAAGCCATCCAGCAGGTTGATGACGAGCAACCGGATCTGATTTTATTAGATTTGATGTTGCCTAAAATTGATGGCCTTGAGGTAGCGCGCCGTGTTCGTACTAAGTACACAACGCCAATTATTATGGTCACGGCGAAGGATTCTGAAATCGATAAGGTTTTGGGTCTTGAACTGGGTGCCGATGATTATGTCACAAAGCCGTTTTCAAACCGCGAATTAGTGGCACGGGTCAAAGCTAACTTGCGTCGTCAGGACACGGTGGTTAAAAACTCCGCGGCGGCCGAGAATGAATCTAACACCATTGAAGTCGGTGACCTGAAGGTAGATCCTGACGCGTATATGGTTTCTAAACGTGGGGATGACATTGAACTGACGCACCGTGAATTTGAATTGTTGTATTACTTGCCTCTTATACACAT
>DMZB01000166.1 GCA_003482405.1 Lactobacillus sp.
TTCCTTCACAGATCAACTATGTGATTAAAACGCGTTTTACAATCCAAAATGGTTATATTGTTGAAAGCAAGCGTGGTGGTGGTGGCTACATCCGCATTTTAAAAGTCAATTTACTGGCTGATGCAGATGTGTTGGACAACCTACTGAACGACGTGGTGGGTGACTCCATTAACCAACACGACGCCTACGCAATTGTTAATTCATTATTTAATGATGGTGTTTTAAAGGAACGTGAAGCGAACATTATTCTTTCTGCAATTGATAAGGACACACTCAATGTGACCGATCATGAAGTCGAAAACACGCTACGGGCACGAATTTTAATTGGTGTGCTCAATCGTCTTCGTTTTGAAGATTAGCAATAATGAACGTTTGACGAAGACTCGCGTGGCGTAATTACCGCGCGGTTATGAAAGGCAGGACAGAAGATGGACAATTTATTCACACCTAGTGCTAAGGACGTTTTAGTATTAGCACAGGAACAAGCTAAGTATTTTAAACATCAGGCTGTGGGTACTGAACACTTATTACTGGCATTGACCATCGAACAAAATGGGATTGCCAACAAAGTCCTGCAGCAGTTTAGCGTGACAGAAGAAGACGTGCGTGAGGAAATCGAGCGGTTCACAGGCTACGGTACGCTCACAAATGTCGATAAAGAAACGTACTTGCCATATTCACCAAAGGCCAAGGACATTTTGACTTTGGCCGGCGATGAGGCTAAGCGGCTTGGTTCGACCAAAATTGGTACCGAGCATTTGCTGTTAGCACTGTTATCTGATGAAAGCATTCTATCCTCACGTATTTTGATGACCTTGAACTTGGATCTTGGTCAAACACGCAAGGTCATCTTGCGTAAACTTGGTGTGGCGGATACACCACGCCGTCGTCAGCAGATGGCTAAAGCTAACAACAACGCCAACAAGCAGGAAGGGACGCCGACGTTGGACTCACTGGCCCGTGATTTAACGGCTTTGGCAGCGGATCAACAGATGGATCCTGTTGTTGGCCGGGCCAAGGAAGTTAAGCGTGTCATTCAAATCCTGAGTCGTCGAACCAAGAACAATCCAGTTCTGATTGGTGAACCCGGGGTTGGTAAAACAGCGATTGCTGAAGGGCTGGCCCAAAAGATTGTTGCTGGTGATGTACCTGACGACTTGGCCGACAAACGGTTAATGATGCTCGATATGGGTTCACTAGTGGCTGGTACCAAGTATCGTGGTGAGTTTGAAGACCGTTTAAAAAAGGTTATTGAAGAGATTTACAACGACGGTCATGTGATTCTGTTTATTGATGAATTGCATACCTTGATTGGTGCTGGTGGTGCTGAAGGTGCGATCGATGCTTCTAACATTTTGAAGCCGGCTTTGGCTCGTGGCGAACTTCAAACCATTGGAGCAACGACGCTTAACGAATACCAAAAGTACATTGAATCAGATGCAGCGTTGGAACGTCGGTTTGCAACGGTTACGGTTGATGAACCGACTGAAGATGAAGCCACTGAGATTTTGGAAGGCCTTAAGAGCCGTTATGAGGAACATCACCAAGTTGAGATCACAAATGATGCTGTAGAAGCAGCCGTCAAGTTATCCTCACGTTACATCACGGAGCGCTTCTTACCAGATAAGGCGATTGACCTGATGGATGAAGCAGCAGCTAAGGTACGTATTGATGCTTCCGGTCACAAGTCGAAGTTGTCCAAGCAAGAAGATAAACTCGATGAGTTACGTCAGCAAAAAGAAGCAGCCATTGAGGAACAGGACTTTGATGGTGCAGCTGCTCTGCGTGAAAAGGAAATGGCCCTGCGCAAACGTGTTGATAAGATGATGGACGAGCAGGACAATGACGCATTGTCTGGTCAGCCACATTATGAACTCAAGGTTGGCGCAGAAGATGTTGCCGAGGTCGTTTCTGAGTGGACCGGTGTTCCTTTGACTCAGCTTCAGAAAAACGAAGAAGCACGTTTGCTGAATCTTGAAAAGGTCTTACACAAACGTGTTGTTGGTCAAAATGAAGCCATTTCTGCTGTATCACGGGCAATTCGTCGGGCACGTTCTGGGTTGAAAGATCCAAACCGTCCCATTGGTTCGTTTATGTTCCTTGGTCCTACCGGGGTCGGGAAGACTGAGCTGGCGAAGGCGTTGGCTGAAGCAATGTTTGGCTCAGAAGATAATATGATTCGAGTCGACATGTCTGAATACCAAGAACGGTTTAGTTCCAGTCGTCTGATTGGGGCTGCACCCGGATACGTTGGGTATGACGAAGGTGGCCAATTAACAGAACAAGTACGTAATAAACCTTATTCTGTTGTTTTACTGGATGAAGCTGAAAAGGCCGACACGGAAGTCTTTAACTTGTTATTACAGGTCTTAGATGATGGTTTCTTAACGGATTCCAAGGGCCGCAAAGTTGATTTCCGTAACACGATTCTCATTATGACGTCTAACTTGGGTGCGACTGCAGTTCGTGACGATAAGGAAGTTGGGTTTGGCGCAACTAGTGCCTCGGACAACTATGCCGCAATGTCAGACAAGATTCGCCAGGCGTTGAAGCAAACATTCCGGCCTGAATTCCTAAACCGGATTGATGAAACCGTGATTTTCCATTCATTGACGAAGCCAGAACTGCACGAAATTGTGAAGATTATGGCTGGCAATGTGTTGGCACGGGTTGCTGAACAGGGCATCAAAGTTAAGATTACGCCAGCTGCAATTGATGTGGTTGCTGAAGTTGGTTTCGATCCCGAATATGGTGCACGGCCGATTCGTCGGGCATTACAGACACAGGTTGAAGATCAATTGAGTGAAGCATTAATTTCCGGACAAATTAAGACTAATGATGCGGTTACGGTGGGGGCCAAGGCTGGCAAGATCACTGTGACCACAAAGGAACAACCAGTGAAGAAACCAGCAGTTGGTTCTAAGTAACTAATTTCATGCAGCTGATCTCATGTAGCTAATTTTAAAATGTTGAGTACTAGATAATTAGACAGTAACTACAGTTAATTCAAACGGTCGTCAGGCAAGATGCTTGATGGCCGTTTTTATTGGTTACCGTACTTTGCTGGCCGACATTGTGAGCTTTTTCTACTCAGTGTCATTATTTGTTAACTGTGGCGATGCGAGGTGCTGCGAAACAGGTTTGACAATGGTCAGATAGTTGATTTTTTTGAGCTTAACAGGCAAACTAATAACAGTTATGAAGCGGCTGAGTAGTCAACCGTGGTTTACACAAGGGGGTGTGAGGATGAGTCGCGAAGCACAACTAGCTGCTACTCGACAAAAGATTCTGAACGCAGCGCGTGATCAATTTTTGGTGAAGGGCTATGCTGACACATCGACACGTGACATTGCGAATGCAGTCGGAATTACGCAACCGGCACTCTACCACCATTTTTCCGACAAGGAACTGATTTTTGTTGAGGTGATTGAAACTGTTGGCGGAGAACTAGCTGCCAACATGAATGCGATTCTTGATGCTGATGAAGGGGATGGGCTAAACGTGTTGACGGATCTATCCGCAGCAATGGTTGCCATTCACCCCCGGGATGCCTTCAGCCTTATCCATGGTAGCTTTCAGTATTTACGTCCGGAAAATCAGGGAAAACTGGGACGGTTGTTTGCGACGGATTATTTGCAACCATTAGTCCGCTTTTTTAAGTCCGGTAAGGTGAAACTCCGCGACGGCGTGGACCCAATGACAGCCGCTAATTTTTATCTCACAAGTCTGGCGCCATTATTTGCTAAATTCCATCAACTGGGTGGTCCAGAGCTAACGCAACGTGAACACATTCAGGTATTGTTGAAGTTGATTTTGTTTGGCGTTGCTAGCGAGTAGAAAAGCTAAGCCTTCTCGTTGACAGAAGGACTAAAACCGAGTATATGAACAAACGTATATCACTGTGAATAAAAATCGTCTTGGCGATCTATTGTCCGTCAAGGCCTTTATAGATAAGCAAAAGCAGCTTTCATTTAAACTTTAAAAGAAATGGTGCTTTTGCCTTTTTTATGCCCAAAAACCAGTTTACAAGCCATTTGTAATGAAACTGTAATATTGGTGGACGGACTTATTCACTGGAAAATCATTTCGAAGGAGTGAAGAACTTGGCAGGGCATTTAGTTAAATACGGCAAGCACCGTACCCGCAGAAGTTACGCACGAATCAAGGAAGTTCTTGATTTGCCGAACCTGATTGAAATTCAAACGGATTCCTATCAATGGTTCCTGGACGAAGGTTTGCGTGACATGTTCGATGACATCATGCCAATCGACGACTTCCAGGGAAACCTTTCATTGGAATTTGTTGACTACCAGTTACTCGAACCAAAATACACCGTGGATGAAGCACGTGAACACGATGCCAATTACTCTGCTCCACTGCACGTTACTTTACGTTTGACCAACCACGAAACTGGTGAAATCAAGAGTCAGGACGTGTTCTTTGGTGACTTCCCACTGATGACTGATCAGGGGACGTTTATCATCAATGGTGCTGAGCGGGTTATCGTTTCTCAATTGGTTCGCTCACCTGGTGTGTACTACACGGAAGACGAGGACAAGAATGGCCGCGAAGTTTACGGCGCAACTGTCATTCCTAACCGTGGTGCTTGGTTGGAATATGAAACCGACGCTAAGGAAATCTCTTATGTCCGGATTGACCGGACGCGTAAGATTCCAATGACGGAACTGGTTCGTGCTTTAGGATATGGCTCAGACGACGAAATTATCTCAATTTTGGGTGATAGCGACGGTTTGATGTCTACCTTGGAGAAGGATATTCACAAGAATTCTGACGACTCACGTGTTGAAGAATCCTTGAAGGATATTTACGAACGGTTACGGCCTGGTGAACCCAAAACAGCAGATTCTTCACGGAGTTTGTTAACGGCTCGCTTCTTCGATCCAAAACGTTACGACACTGCACCTGTTGGTCGTTACAAATTAAACAAGAAATTGGACTTGCACACCCGTTTGTTAGGTTTGACGTTAGCTGAAACGCTGGCTGATCCTGACTCTGGTGAAATCATTGCTGAAAAGGGCACTGTAATCGACAAGACCGTTATGGCCAAGTTGGCACCATACCTCGATCAGGAAGACTTCAAGTCCGTTACATTTACACCATCTGATGAATCAGTTGTGACCGATCCTATGACTGTTCAAATGATCAAGGTCTTCTCAAAGAAGGATCCTGAACAAGTTTTGAACATGATCGGTAATGGTCACATTGATTTGAAGAACCACACGATCCAACCAGCTGACATCATCGCTTCGATCAACTACTTCTTTAACTTACAAGAAGGTATTGGTTCCACTGATGACATCGATCACTTGGGTAATCGTCGGATTCGTTCCGTGGGTGAATTACTCCAGAACCAGTTCCGGATTGGTTTGTCACGGATGGAACGTGTTGTTCGTGAACGGATGTCCATTCAGGATGCCGCAACAGTCACACCACAACAATTGATCAATATCCGTCCAGTTGTCGCTTCAATCAAAGAATTCTTTGGTAGTTCACAGCTGTCACAATTCATGGACCAGACTAACCCACTTGGTGAATTAACGCATAAGCGTCGTCTGTCTGCCCTTGGACCTGGTGGTTTGACACGTGATCGTGCCGGATACGAAGTCCGGGATGTTCACTACACCCACTATGGTCGGATGTGTCCAATTGAAACGCCTGAAGGGCCAAACATTGGGTTGATCAACTCACTGTCTAGTTACGCGAAGGTAAACCGTTATGGCTTCATTGAAACACCATATCGTCGTGTTTCATGGGACAACCACAAGGTTACTGACCGGATCGACTACTTAACAGCTGACGAAGAAGATAACTTTGTTATTGCGCAGGCGAACTCACCATTGAACGATGATGGTTCGTTTGTTGATGACACTGTTTTGGCACGTTCACAAGATGAAAACATTGAAACCTCCATTGATAATATCGATTACATGGATGTTTCACCTAAACAAGTAGTTGCTGTTGCGACTGCATGTATTCCATTCTTGGAAAACGATGACTCCAACCGTGCTCTGATGGGTGCCAACATGCAGCGTCAGGCCGTTCCTTTGCTTGACCCGCATGCGCCACTTGTTGGGACCGGGATCGAATACAAAGCTGCCCATGACTCTGGTGTTGCCTTGATCAGTAAGGCTGCCGGAACTGTTGAATTTGTTGACGCACGTCAAATTCGTGTTCGTCGCGAAGACAGCACTTTGGACACTTACAAGTTAATGAAGTTCCGTCGTTCAAACGGTGGTAAGAACTACAACCAACGTCCAATCGTTAAGGTTGGCGACAAGGTTGACGCTGATGAAATTTTGGCTGATGGTCCTTCCATGGAAGGTGGGGAACTTGCTTTAGGGCAGAACCCATTAGTTGCCTTCATGACTTGGAACGGTTATAACTTCGAAGATGCCATTGCCATTTCAGAACGTTTGGTTAAGGATGATGTCTACACTTCGATTCATATTGAAGAATACGAATCAGAAGCTCGTGACACCAAGCTTGGACCGGAAGAAATGACCCGTGAAATTCCTAACGTTGGTGAAGATTCCTTGAAGGATCTTGACGAAGAAGGTATTATCCGGATCGGTGCTGAAGTTCAAGACGGTGATATCTTGGTTGGTAAAGTAACGCCTAAGGGTGTCACAGAACTATCTGCCGAGGAACGTTTGCTACATGCTATCTTTGGTGAAAAGGCACGTGAAGTCCGTGATACTTCCCTCCGTGTTCCACATGGTGGTGGCGGTATTATCCAGGATGTTAAGATCTTCACTCGTGAAAACGGGGATGAATTATCACCTGGTGTTAACATGATGGTTCGGGTCTACATCGCCCAGAAGCGTAAGATTCAGGTCGGTGACAAGATGTCCGGTCGTCATGGTAACAAGGGGACGGTTTCAATTGTGGTTCCTGAAGAAGACATGCCATACATGCCAGATGGGACACCAATTGACATTATGCTTTCACCAATGGGTGTGCCTTCCCGTATGAACATTGGACAGTTGCTGGAATTGCATTTGGGCATGGCCGCTCGTAAGTTGGGTATCCATGTTGCCACACCTGTCTTTGATGGTGCGCAAGATAATGATATCGATGACGCTATCAAAGAAGCTGGTATGCCAGCAGACGCCAAGTACGTGCTCTATGATGGCCACTGGTGAAGCCTTTGATAATCGAATTGCCGTTGGTGTGATGCACTACTTGAAGTTGGCCCACATGGTCGACGACAAGATCCACGCTCGTTCCATCGGACCTTACTCACTGGTTACGCAACAACCACTTGGTGGTAAAGCGCAATTCGGTGGTCAGCGTTTCGGTGAAATGGAAGTTTGGGCTTTGGAAGCTTATGGTGCTGCTTACACGCTGCAAGAAATTCTGACCTACAAGTCAGATGACGTGGTTGGCCGTGTTAAGACTTATGAAGCCATTGTTAAGGGCGAACCAATTCCTAAGCCTGGTGTTCCTGAATCCTTCCGTGTGTTGGTTAAGGAATTGCAAGCCTTAGGTTTGGACATGAAGGTTCTTGACAGCAACAAACAAGAAATTGAACTGCGTGACATGGACGATGATGAAGACGACGTTGTGAACGTTGACGCTTTGAGTAAGTATGCAGCTGAACATCCAGTTGACGAAAAGGCTGATGATGAGAGTGCTAACGCTAACTCAGGTGCTGCGCAACCAGCGACTGCACCGACCAACGAGTCAGAACACACCACAAACGAGTAGTGTAAACTGTCACCATTGAAACTAATAAGGAGGTCAATCCTTTGATTGATGTCAACAAATTTGAAAGCATGCAGATTGGGCTTGCTTCGCCCGATAAAATCCGCAGCTGGTCATATGGTGAAGTTAAAAAGCCAGAGACCATCAATTACCGGACATTAAAGCCTGAACGCGATGGGCTGTTCGATGAACGGATTTTTGGACCAACGAAAGACTGGGAATGTGCATGTGGTAAGTACAAACGGATTCGCTACAAGGGTGTTGTTTGTGACCGTTGTGGTGTTGAAGTTACCCGTTCTAAGGTTCGCCGTGAACGGATGGGGCACATTGAATTAGCCGCTCCTGTAACTCACATCTGGTACTTTAAGGGTATTCCAAGTCGTATGGGTTTGGTTTTGGACATGAGCCCACGGGCACTTGAAGAAATCATCTACTTTGCTTCATACGTTGTCTTGGAAGCTGGTAACACACCTTTGGAACGCAAACAGTTGCTGTCCGAACGTGACTACCGTGAAAAGAAAGCACAATACGGGAATGAATTCCAAGCTGAAATGGGTGCCGAAGCAATTCGTAAGTTGCTGGCTGCTGTCGACTTGGATAAAGAAGCCGCAGAATTGAAGGAAGAGCTGAAGGATGCCTCAGGTCAAAAACGGACGCGTGCCGTTCGTCGTCTGGACATTTTGGAAGCCTTCATCAAGTCTGGTAACCGTCCTGACTGGATGGTTATGGATGTTGTGCCGGTTATTCCACCGGATTTACGGCCAATGGTTCAATTGGAAGGTGG
>DMZB01000218.1:0-4525 GCA_003482405.1 Lactobacillus sp.
ATCTACAATTGGCCATTGATCACTTAAATTACAAGTTGAACCATTTTTACGACCACATGGAAACAACCGAAGAAGAGTTACGCGAGCTGGAGCGGCAACATGATGCTAAACAGCACGACAATCACGATATTGACTAGCCTCCAGTAAAAGACAGTTATGTTATTCGGTACAAACGGATAATGTGACTGCCTTTTTCATGAGCAAAAATAATCGCATTGCGACTTGAGAAGACCTAAACTTTCTGTGTAAACGTCAGTTAGCAAGCAAGTGAAAGGCGAGGTTGCTAGGATGAAATTAATTGATTTGACCTATCGCGGACGAACAGTGGATACGGCCGCAGATGCGGAAGCTATCACCACTTATCTAGCACAAGTGGACCCGTTTGACGAAGACACATTGCTATTCATGCAAAATAAACCGTCCGTTATCATTGGTCGTTTGCAAGATGCCTATACAGAAGTGAATTTGGACAAACTGCGTCAGAAAAATATTCAGCTCGTTCGCCGAGCGGCTGGTGGTGGAGCTGTGTACATGGACGAGGGTAGTTTTGTGTATATTTTTAGCATTGCTGAAGGTAAGAGCATGGCACATCGGCTAGACTATGCGCATTACGCACAACCGTTGATTCAAACTTTGCAACAGTTTGGCATTAAGGATGTGGCGCTAAGCGGTCGCAATGATGTCACGATTGGTGGTCGTAAGGTGTCCGGAATGGCCGGCTTTCAGGTAAGGACCCGATTTAATATTGGTGGGACAATTATCTTTCGCTCATCGAGCGATGTGGCGAGTCAAGTGCTGACACCAATTCGTTCTAAGTTTGAGTCAAAAGGATTCAAGTCTGTTGCTAGTCGTATCACAGACGTGCAGAGTAGCTTGCCTGACACGCTGAAACAGGTCTCTACGCAAGATTTTCAGAATGAATTTTTGAAAAATGTGTTTGATGTTACTCAAGCGGCGGATGTTCCACGTGTAACTTTTTCTCAGGACGATTGGAATAAAATTAATCAGCTCAAGGAAACGCGCTATGACAACGATGTTTGGAATCTGGGCCGACAGCCTCATTATCCACATTATGTACGCAAACATTATGATCATGGGACTGTTGCGATTAATTTTGATACAGACGGGGGTAAGTTGACACACGTACTGATTTTCGGTGATTTCTTTACGCCGCTGACGGATTTATCGACGATTGAAGAAGCGTTGGTTGGTACCGAACTGACAGAAAATGCGCTTGGAGAAGCATACCAGAAAGCCGGCGTTGATCAGTTATTACCGTGGATGACTTCGACAACGTTTGCGGAGTTGATGCTGAGTAAAGAAAACTAGACACAGATTAATAAACAAATGAAACCACTAAGAACAACGACGTTACGCTAATAAACGGTCTCGCTATTCTTGGTGGTTTTTAATTCACATTTTTTTGAATTTATCCCTTGCCTTGAAGTACAGATGAAGGTCTATTCTTTCAAACATTGACTACAGGACAAGGAGTACGACATGACAAATACAAAAAAGTTTGACTGGATTTTATTAGTGATATTAATGAGTTACTTCATGATCTTGTTGGATAATTCCATCATTTTCACAGGGACAGTTAAAATTGCACAAGACCTAAGCCTGAATCAGCAGACGTTATCTTGGGTCAGCAGTGCATACTCACTGACGTTTGGTGGATTCCTATTACTGGGTGGACGAGCAGGAGATCTTTTTGGTCGACGACGCGTGTTCCAGATTGGTCTGGTTATTTTTGGTTTGGGGTCGTTGATTGTTGGTTTATCTATGAACGCACCAATGATTATTGCGGCACGTGCTTTTCAAGGAATTGGTGCCGCGATTCTAGCCCCGACAACATTAGCCATTCTGATGGATACGTATGAAGGTGCGGCGCGAACCAGAGCCATTGCGTACTATGGCGCAATGGCAGGCATCGGCGCTAGTGTAAGTTTAGTTATTGGTGGTGTTTTTGCCAGTTTATTGACGTGGCGAGTGGGATTCTTCATGAATGTGCCGATCAGTATCTGGATGTACTATTTAGCCGTCCATCACCTTCAATTAGACAATGGTCATTCAGGCAAACTGGATTGGGTAGGCACAGTGACGTCGTTAATTGGTATGAGCTCACTCGTTTACAGTATTGTCGGTAGTTGGGCAAAACTACCGGCGTTGCTTATTGCGGTTATTTTTCTTTGCCTGTTTATTTACCAAGAACACAAGACTGCTCAACCGATTATGCCGCTTCGTTTATTTAAAGACCGTGAACGAATCGGTGCCTATGCCGGCCGCTTTCTGTATTTGGGAGCCATGCTCGGTTTTTGGTTCATCACGCCACAACTGATGCAAAACCAGCTTGGCTTTAGCGCTCTACTAGCAGGGGTCGCATTTTTCCCACTGACAATTGTTAACTTTATTGTGGCACTCCAAGTTGCCAGGCTAACTGCCAAGTGGGGGAATGGTTGGCTCCTGGTTACCGGCATCGGCCTTACTTTGCTGGGGATGCTTTGGTTGAGTTTCTTTGCACCAGCTACAGGGTACTGGTTAGGAATCGCACTACCAATGGTAATCATCGGTATTGGACAGGGCCTATCACTCAGTCCGTTTACTGCGGCCGGGGTGGCTCACACAAACATCGAAGACGCCGGTGCTGCGTCGGGTGTTGTTAACGTGATGCATCAAATCGGTGGTTCGGTTGGCTTATCGATTTTGGTAGCCACACAGAGTTTGTTTCACAGTCAGATTATTGGTTTTCAACATGCAATTTTGATGGGTGCAGGTTTGCTGGCACTAGCATTGCTTGCAGCAGTTTTCCTCATTGTGCCAGGCGAACGCTCTTCTAAAAAAGACTAGTTAGTCGTTCAAAAGTGACCACTAAAATTCGAGTGAAATAATAAGTGACCGTTAGTCATTGACTTTCGGTCACTGAGTGTTAAACTGTTTTTCGAGGTGATTAAGATGACAAGTCGTCAGGCGACTACAGAAGCGACACGGATGAAATTAATTGAAACCGCTGATCGTTTGATCAAGTTACACGGGTATGAAAATGTTTCGGTTGAAGACATCACTGACGCAAGCGGCGTCGCTAAGGGTACTTTTTATCGACACTTCAAACGAAAAGAAGATATTATTCTGGCATTGAGTCAGACTCATTTAAGCAGTGTGACAGCCCAAATCGATCATGTGACTGACACCTCCCCTAAAGTGGGGATTCGGAATTATCTCGTTAGCTTTATGGAAGTTGTTAAACGAAGCGATGTTGAATTGACGAGGCAGTGGATTCGGTACATCGTTTTGGCACCGGATAGTGATCACAAGTGGTCAAATGATTATCAGCCGTTTGCGAAAATGTTGGAAAAGCTGGTAAAGGCCGGTATGTTGTCAGTGGAGACACCGGTTGCTGATCTAGCACAGTTGTTATTCACACAGGTTTATGGTGTCGTTTTGACTTGGTGTTTGGCACCAGAAGAAATTGATCCAGTTGACCAAATGAAACGGTTTTGTGACATCCAGTTGGCATCACTATTAAGTCAATACTATGTTTAAACAAGAGCAGTCGTCGATGGAGGGAAACATTGGCGACTAACTTTTACTGCTTGAGTGACTTATGGTCACTGAAAGGGAGAAACATGCATTCAGATAAAGAAAAGTTTGGCGTCCTGTTGCCAATTATTTTAATCAGTTATTTTATGATTTTACTGGATAATTCAATTGTGTTTACCAGCACAGTCAAAATTGCTCAAGATTTAAGCTTGAATGGTCAAACGTTGGCATGGGTGACTAATGCTTATGCGCTCACCTTTGGGAGTTTATTATTGCTGGGAGGGCGGCTTGGTGATCTGATTGGACGAAAGCAGATATTTTTGATTGGGATTTCAATTTTTAGCATTGGCTCTTTACTGGTTGGGGCTTCGCAAAATGCTGGCATGATCATCGGCATGCGTGCGTTACAAGGGATTGGTGCGGCAGTGTTGGCACCAACGACACTTGCTCTAATTATGGACAATTATCAAGGTACAATGCGTACGCGGGCCATTGCTTACTATGGTGCCACAGCGGGATTAGGTGCAAGCGTTGGCTTAGTGATTGGCGGTTTGATCGCCAGTTATTTCTCTTGGCGTCTGGGGTTTTTATTAAATGTTCCTGTTGGTCTGGTTTTGGCAATTATGGGTGCACGTTATATTAAAAACCAATCTAAATCGAGGGCATCATTGGATTGGGCTGGGACGTTCTTTTCCGTCGTGGGTTTGGTTGCACTAGTTTATGGTATTAATGGAGCGAAACGGCCGATTATGATGTTTTTGCTTGCCATAATTAGTCTTGGTTTGTTTGGATGGCGAGAGGATCATACTAACGATCCGTTAATGCCACTGGTGTTGTTCAAAAATACTGAGCGTTTTACAGCCTATGTGGCCCGTTTCTTTTATGCCGGAGCAGTTCTCTCCTACTTTTTCCTTACACCGCAAGCTATGCAACGCAGTTTAGGTTTTACACCATTGCTAGCTGCAATTGGTTTTTTGCCTGAAACCGT
>DMZB01000218.1:4673-5843 GCA_003482405.1 Lactobacillus sp.
TTAATGGCTGGGGTTGTGACGACGTTGATTGGGTTTATTTTGGGAGGCGTCATTGGTGTTCAACGGGGTTATCTGCTTGGCGTTGCTCTGCCAATGTTGTTTATTGGCGTGGGACAAGGATTGGCTCTAGGTCCGTTAACCTCGGCAGGGGTCGCGCAGGCCGACGTAAAAATGGCCGGGTCTGCGTCTGGTGTTGTGAACACAGTGCATCAGATTGGTAGCTCTGTCGGGCTCTCAACGATTGTGGTGTTCGCCGCACGCTGGCACTCGCCAGCACAATATTTTAATGTTTCGGAGTGGGCAATGGTTGGATTAACGACGTTGACATTGATTGCAGTACTGATAATGGCAACGAAAATGAAAGCTACCTCAAAAAAATCAAATTAATTGATAAATAAGCTTGCCTTCAAGTTACTGCAAGGGTTTATTGTGATAACAACAATAAAGATAACAAATAAACAGGAGGAATTTCTCATGGCAAACATTCTTATTATCGGTGCAACGGGTTCGGTTGGCAGCACGACACGGCGTTATTTTTTGAATCACACAACGGATCACTTGACGTTAATGGCGCGAAGTACAAATCGGCTTGGCAAATTGGATGACACTCGCGAACGAGTGGTCGCTGGGAGCGTGTCGGATCGTGAGACATTAACAGACGCGTTGCAAGGTCAGGATGCCGTATTTGCCGCATTGAGCGGCAACTTGGCGACCATGGCCCGTGAACTGGTGGACGCCATGGATGAGGCTGGCGTTAAACGCCTGATCTTTATCACTTCGATGGGAATCTATAACGAAATTCCAGCTAGCCTTGGTGCTGACGGCAATCTAGACAGCAATCCGATGTTACAAACGTATCGGAACGCGGCAGATGTGATTGAAGCTTCTGACCTGAACTATACCGTTATTCGACCAGGTTGGTTTGATAACGGGAGCGATACGGATTACGAGATCACTAAGAAGGGTGAACCATTTGGTGGTCACGATGTTTCACGTGAAAGCATTGCTGATTTAGTTGTTCGTTTGACTCACGATGAAAAGTTAGGATCACGCGACAGTTTGGGAATCAATCGAAAATAACTTTACTGGGAATAGAGACTAAGGATTAAATACGAAAGTGACACAGTGTTATGAACGATGAACTGATTCAACTTTACCGAGATTATAATG
>DMZB01000226.1 GCA_003482405.1 Lactobacillus sp.
ATTAAAGTTGTAATTTGCCGACGTTATTTCCACAAGTAACAATTGCGATAATAACTGCGCATGGCATAGATAATAAAAGCGTCTCACAGGTGCCGACGACATTACTTACTCGTGCCAATGAAGTGGCGCCCACGTTAGTGCCGAATGATCCGATCAGCAATAATGAAATTGTGAAAGCATGGCGGGATGCTTTTAAAAAATTTAAAACGGATAAGGGAACGCGTAGCGCAATTGAAAATTTGCTAAAACGTGCGAAAAATGGAAATCCAGTTCGTTCAATTAACCCGTTAGTAGATATCTACAACTCTGTATCATTAGAATATGGATTTCCGGTTGGGTGTTTAGATCTTGATAAAGTGACGGGTACACTTCGACTTACAGTAGCTAAAGGGACTGAGCATTTCTCTGCAATCGGGGAGGATGACGATGAAACTGCATTGCCAGGTGAGGTGATCTATCGAGACGACACGGATGTGACAAGTCGACAGTGGGCGTGGCGTGATAGTGCACGCACCGAGGCTACCGCGGATACGCAAAATGTTGTGATGTACATGGAGTGCTTAAAACCAGACTGGCAAAATCAGCATCGTCAGGCCATTGATTGTTTGGAAGCGCGTTTTGCAAAATATCTAGGTACGAATTGCGAAGTTAGTATGGTCAGTAAAGATATGCCAACAACAACCTTCAAGTAAAGAACCCTTAGCCATAGATCAAAATGATAATTAATTAACAAACTCCTGTAAGCAGCAGGTCAACACCAAGACAAAAGGTGTTGACCTGCTTTTTGCTGTCCTCAAAGGAATGCGCACTGGTTCTCAAAATGGAAGATAAGAATTTTTATTAAAGAACGATGAGTTAATTAATATCTTTAAAAACACTTGAATAGACAGAAAAGAACTAAAAATGAAGGATTATGCAAAATAGTCAGAGATTCTGCATACTGCTTTAGCGTTGTAAGTCTCGCTCGTATTTACTAATAATACAGATATTACTTGATGTAGCGCGGAAAAATAACGGTGTGATTGCATTAAATCGCCGTTGATTCTGCTAATAATGACAGAAAAACACTTATAAAATTGCGATATAGTGTAATCTGTTTGTAATATTTTTATGAAGTTCATAAGTTTTCGTATCTTATCTCAAAAGTATGAGGAAAAGTGAATACGCTTTCACGAAATGAATATTTTATATACAATGCGAAATTGCTCGCATTTTTAATGATAAATGGTCAAAACTTTGAAAACGCTTCCAGCAATACACTTCATGTGTAATAAAAAACAAACAGGAGGCTACAAAGATGACATCACCGATTCATGTTCGTTCTGAGATTGGCAAGTTAAAGACCGTTTTACTGAAAAGGCCCGGCGAGGAAATTGAAAACTTCACGCCTGACATGATGGAACGTTTATTGTTTGATGACATTCCATATTTACCAATTGCCCAGAAAGAACACGACAATTTCGCTCATGTACTTGAAGAGAATGGCGCTGAAGTTCTCTATCTAGAAAAGTTGTCCGCTGAAGCGATCGACGCAGGGAATGTAAAGAAACCATTCCTTGAACAGATCTTAGCCGAGACTGGCTACGCAGCAGGTTCAACCCACGATGCGTTATACGAATATTTATTCAGTATGAACACACAACAAATGGTCGACAAGATCATGGCTGGTGTTCGTAAAAATGAAATTGATTTCAAGCCAACTGACCTTGTCAGTGCAGCAGAGGATGCAACTTATCCATTCTACATGGATCCAATGCCAAACTTGTACTTCACTCGCGACCCTGCAGCTTCAATTGGCGATGGCTTAAGCATTAACCACATGACATTTACCGCACGTCGTCGAGAATCTTTGTTCATGGAAACCATCATCAAGTACCACCCACGTTTTGCAAACAAAGGGTTGCACGTATGGCGTGATCGTAATCATGATACTCGGATTGAAGGTGGGGATGAACTTGTCTTGAATGATCACGTTATGGCGATTGGGGTTTCCCAACGGACATCTGCTGATGCAATTCAAGATATCGCCCGTAACCTGTTCACTGAAGGTAGTGGTTTTGACACTGTAATCGCCATTCACATTCCACATAATCACGCAATGATGCATTTGGACACGGTGTTCACCATGATTAACAAAGATCAGTTTACTGTTCACCCAGGTATTTTGGGCGAAGGCGGCAAGATCGACACTTGGACATTGCATCCATCAGATAACGAAGATGGCTTCACGATGGAACACAACCAAGATCTTCAAGCTGTTCTGAAAAAAGAACTCAACTTGTCCGAGCTAGATTTGATTCCAACCGGTAATGGTGATCCAATCGTTGCCGGCCGTGAACAATGGAACGATGGTTCAAACACGTTAGCAATCGCACCTGGTGTCGTAGTCACTTACAACCGGAATTACGTTTCAAACGAATTGCTACGTAAACATGGTTTGAAAGTTATCGACATTCTCTCAAGTGAATTGTCACGTGGCCGTGGGGGTCCTCGTTGCATGAGTATGCCACTGGTTCGTGAAGATCTATAAAAATAAAAACAGCAGAGTTAGGGAAGGATTTTTAACATGACAGAAAAAGATCAATTTGACGTATCAGAATTGCAAGGTCGTAGCTATTTAGCCGATAAAGACTTTACACCTGCTGAAGTTCAATACTTGGTGGACTTTGCTTTACATCTGAAGCATTTGAAGAAACGGAACATTCCGCATCATTACCTTGAGGGTAAGAACATTGCTTTGCTGTTTGAAAAGACATCAACGCGGACACGTTCAGCATTTACGACTGCCGCTATTGATTTAGGTGCTCACCCAGAATTCATGGGTGCTGGCGACATTCAGTTAGGTAAAAAAGAATCCATTGAAGATACCGGTAAAGTCTTGGGCAGCATGTTTGACGGGATTGAATTCCGTGGTTTTGCCCACAAAGACGTTGAAGAACTGGCTAAATATGCCGGTGTACCAGTTTGGAATGGCTTGACTGACGAATGGCACCCAACCCAAATGATTGCCGACTTCATGACTGTTAAAGAAAACTTTGGTCACTTAAAGGGTCTGACGTTGACCTTCGTTGGTGACGGTCGTAACAACATGGCCAACAGTTTGTTAGTCGCCGGCGCAATGCTTGGGGTTAACATCCATATCTTGGCACCTAAAGAATTACACCCAACTCAAGATGTCGTTGATATTGCACAGAAGTTTGCTGACCAGAGTGGCGCTAAGTTGTTGATCACTGACGACATTGACGAAGGTGTTAAGGGTTCGAACGTTATCTATACCGATGTATGGGTATCAATGGGCGAAACCAACTGGGAAGAACGGGTTAAGTTGCTGACACCTTACCAAGTCAACATGGACATGATGAAGAAGACAGGAACTCCTGATGATCAATTGATCTTTATGCACTGTCTGCCAGCCTTCCATGACACCAAGACATCATATGGCCAAGATGTTGCGAAAAAGTATGGCATCACAGAAATGGAAGTTACCGATGAAGTATTCCGTTCAAAGTATGCACGTCAATTTGAAGAAGCGGAAAATCGCATGCACTCCATTAAAGCTATGATGGCAGCTACTCTTGGAGACTTATTCATTCCTAAGATGTAACTGAGCGACACGACGAGTGTATAGATTGAGTTCTATACGCTCGTTTTTCTATATAAACGGAGGTCTAAAAATGGAACCTGAAAAGAAAGGTATTGGGCTACCCGCACTTGTTGCGTTGGTTGTTAGTTCGTCCATTGGGGCAGGTATCTTTGCCTTAACGTCGAACCTATCAAGTGGAGCGGCTGCAGGTCCGGCATTGCTGGCCTGGTTAATTGTTGGCTTTGGGATTTTAATGCTTGCACTTTCGCTAAGTAATTTAGGAAATAAGCGTCCCGATCTTGAAGGAATTTTCACCTATGCAGAAGAAGGCTTTGGTCATTTCGCTGGATTCGTCAGTGGCTGGGGTTACTGGTTGTCTGCATGGTTAGGAAACGTAGCCTTTGCCACTGTCCTGATGAGTTCGCTGGGGTACTTCTTCCCAGCGTTTAAGGGTGGTCAAAATATTCCATCCATCATTCTTGCAAGTATTGTTTCTTGGGTTTTAACCTGGATCGTTAATCGCGGTGTTGAAAGTGCTGCGGTCATTAATGCCATTGTTACCATTTGTAAAATCATTCCACTGTTTGCCTTTATCGTTGTTGGCATCATCTTGTTCAAAGGTCACATCTTCACGACCGACTTTTGGACGAACGTGGCCAGTCACGCCGGTCGGGCTGACAGTATCTGGACTCAGGTTAAGAGCACGATTTTAGTTCTGATGTGGGTGTTCGTTGGTGTTGAAGGTGCAACGATGATGTCTTCACGGGCTCGTAAGAAGTCTGATGCCAGCAAAGCAACCATTATTGGTTTGATTTCACTATTAGTCATTTATGTATTGGGTTCAATGCTCCCATATGGCTACATGAGTCAGGCTAAATTAGCAACCATCCAACAACCGGCCATGGTTTATATCTTCAAAGACATGCTCGGTACCTGGGGTGGTGCATTTATCAGTGTTGGTTTGATTATCTCCATTCTTGGCTCATGGCTGTCATGGACGATGTTGCCAGCTGAAACCATGTTGTTGATGAAGAAGAGCAAATTATTACCACCAATTTTTGGTCGTGAAAACAAGCATAACGCCCCAACGTTCTCACTTATTATGACCGGTGTTTTGATTCAGTTATTCTTGCTGTCACTCTTGTTTGCTAAGAACGCCTATACATTTGCTTTGTCACTTTGTACTGCTGCCATCGTTATTTGTTACATCTTTGTCGGCATGTATCAGATTAAGTATTCATGGCAGCATCGCTCAGAAAAAGGGGCCATGGGGCAGCTTTGGATCGGTGTTTTTGCCACAGCCTTTCAAGTGTTCGGCATTTTAATGGCTGGTTGGCAGTACCTGTTACTCTGCTTGATTGTCTACGTGCCTGGAATCTTCTTCTATGCGAAGGCCAACAAGGACAACGGTGCTGGTCATTATCTTTCCAAGTTTGAATGGATTGCGTCAATTGTCATTACGATTGCGGCAATCATAGGTATCGTTTTGTTGAGCAAAGGTTTAATTGCGGTTTAAACGGAGGCAAAAGATGAAAATTGCGGGTTTTGGTGTTGAGGAATGGCTGAATACATGGGAAAAATCAGCAACTTATGACATTTCTCAAAGTACGATTTCATCAATGACAATGTCTGAACTATTGAGTCTGGATGGCGTTGATGGACAAACATTTTACGCGGCACTTAATAAGCAAAAAATGAACTATGGCTGGATTGAAGGATCGCCAGAATTTAAATCCGAAGCAGCCAAACTTTATCAGCATGTCCCAGCAGAAAACATCCTGCAAACAAATGGGGCCACAGGTGCTAACCATCTCGCACTTTATTCATTGATTGAACCAGGGGATAACGTCATTGCTGAATATCCTAGCTACCAGCAACTTTATGACATTCCTAAGTCGTTAGGTGCGACGGTCGATTATTGGCACATTCATGAGTCGGATGATTGGAATCCGGATATTGAAGAGCTAAAGCAGCTCATAAAGCCAAACACAAAGATGATCTGTTTAAACAATGCCAATAACCCAACGGGCACCATTTTGGACCGTGCATTACTCGAACAAATTGTTGAGTTGGCTAAAACAGTTGACGCGTATGTACTCGTTGATGAAGTTTATCTGCCATTAGACAAGCCTGAAGACTTTGTCTCAATCGCTGACCTATACGACAAAGGGATTGCGACGAATTCGTTGTCAAAGACATACTCTGTGCCTGGCATTCGACTAGGCTGGACGGCATCAAATCATGAAGTTGCCGATATTTTCCGAAAGTATCGGGACTACACCATGATCTGCGCGGGTGTGTTTAACGACATGCTTGGCACTTATGTCTTGAAAAACAGAGACAAAGTATTGGCCAGAAATCGAAAAATTGTGCTTAACAATCTTCAAATATTAAAAGATTGGGTCGCGAGTGAACCAAAAGTCAGCATGATCTTTCCACGTGCAGTTTCGACGTCCTTTGTGAAGTTGGATATTGATCCTGACCAAACGGAACAATTTTTCATTGACCTGTTAAAAGAAAAGGGCGTGCTTTTGGTACCTGGTAATCGCTTCGATATGCCTGGACATGCACGGTTAGGCTATTGCACTGATGAAGCCACACTACGTGAAGGTTTAAAGCGGCTTTCAGAGTTTTTACACGAAAGTAAATATACAAATAAATAATTCAAAAAATGAGGTAGGAAAATGAGTAAGAAAATTGTTGTTGCATTGGGTGGAAATGCCATTTTAACGGATGATGCGTCCGCTGCTGCCCAGCAAAAGGCTTTGTTAGAAACAGCTCAGTATTTAGCTGAATTCATTATTCAGGGAAATCAGTTAATTGTGTCACACGGTAACGGCCCACAAGTTGGTAACTTGTTACTGCAAATGGCTGGTGGTTCAACTGATAAGAACCCAGCAATGCCTTTGGATACTGATGTTGCAATGACACAAGGTTCAATTGGTTACTGGTTACAAAATGCACTAGGCCGTGTGCTCCGCGAAAAGGGGATCGATAAGGATGTTGCCACAGTTGTGACACAAGTACTTGTTGATGCAAATGACCAAGCCTTTACCAACCCGTCAAAACCCGTTGGTCCGTTTTACGACGAAGCAGGCATGAAGAAGGCAAAAGCTGTAAATCCCGACTTTACGTTTATTGAAGACGCTGGTCGTGGTTTCCGTCGCGTTGTGCCATCACCACGTCCTGTCGGAGTTCAGGAATATCGCACAATCAACACAATGGTTGCCAACGATATTGTTCCCATTTCAGTTGGTGGCGGTGGTGTCCCCGTTGTGAAAGAGGGCAACCAGTTGTTAGGTCGTGAAGCGGTGATTGATAAAGACTTTGCCTCTGAAAAGTTGGCAGAGTTGGTTCACGCGGATCAATTGATCATCTTGACGGCCGTAGATAACATTTACGTCAACTTTAATAAGCCAGATCAGAAAAAGTTGGAACACGTCACTGTGGATGAATTGAAGAAATATATTAGTGAAGATCAATTTGCTAAGGGGTCCATGTTGCCAAAGGTACAAGCGGCCATCGAGTTTGTCGAACAAAGCGGTGGTACTGCTGTCGTAACATCTCTTCAAAACGTTGAGAATTATCTCAATGATGGCAGCGGCACAATTATTTCGAAATAGTATCTAAGACATGATTGTTGAATGCTAAGATTATACATGCCGTGTACATTTTTTGAACGTTTTCGTAATATTCGTTAATAAATCACGTAAAGGAAAAGGACATGAGTAAAAGAATTTTGGTATCCGTTGTTGGGGCACTG
>DMZB01000224.1 GCA_003482405.1 Lactobacillus sp.
GGTGAAATTGGCATGAACACTATCAAACAAGCTATCAACAATGGCTATCGGTTGATTGACACGGCGATCAGTTACGAAAATGAGGGTGCGGTTGGGGCTGCCGTGAAAGCCAGTGGGATTGATCGCGATCAATTAATTATTAGTTCAAAACTGCCAGGCCGGGATTATCATCACGATGATGCCATTGCGGCGATTCAAGAATCTTTATACCGCACAGGATTAGACTACTTTGACCTGTTCCTGTTGCACTGGCCGAATCCAAAGCAGAATTTATATGTCGAAGCGTGGCAGGCGTTAATTGAAGCGCAACGGCGTGGTTATGTTAAATACATCGGTGTTTCAAACTTCACAGGCGACTACATCGACCGTTTGCGAAATGAGACAGGCATTCAACCGGTGGTGAACCAAATTGAGTTGCACCCGTACTTTAATCAAGAAACACAGCGGCGGTACGATTACGTCAACGGAATCCTGACCGAAGCGTGGAGCCCACTGGGACGGGCGTCGGCACTTCTAAAGGATCCTGTACTGCAGAAGATTGCGGACAAACATCAGTGTGGTGTTGGCCAGGTAATCCTGCGTTGGGAACAGTTGCTCAATGTGGTGCCTTTGCCTAAGGCATCACATACTGAACGGCAGATTGCCAACCTGAAATTATCTGATATTGCTTTAGATTCCAGTGATATTGCTGTCATTAATCAGTTGTCCAAACCAGATGGGCGGACGTTCGATCAAGATCCGACAACGTATGAAGAGTTTTAAGCTGATCTTCACTAAATTGCGATAAGTGGAGCTGAAGTTTGTAACACAAATGCAATAAACAGAATAATGGATTAAAAAATGACAACCCGTTGTGTAACGCAACAGGTTGTCATTTCATTATGTAAGCGATTCAACACTTGATTCATTTAATTGCACACCAGATATAGTTATCCACAGGTTTTCCACATACTACATGTTGATTTGATTTATTAAACCGGTATCATAAAGCTATCATCAATTAAAGGTTGTGAGTGAATGGAGAATGTACAAATAACAAATCCACTGGCCATTTTAAAAATATTGCCAGTTGAAAAACGCGGTGGGGCAATGACTCAATTCTACCCCTATAAGATCGCATTTGTCCTACATAAATTAGTAAATGACGAAGATTTAATTTGTGAGATTGAGCATGATCTCGTCAACGAATTGCACGATTTAGACGTGGTTCCTACCACTGAAATTCACCGTGTTTTACACAACAGTCTATTGAAGCATGATCAAATTGAGGCTGCCGATGCTTATGAAGCACGATTCAAGCAAGATCAGGATCATTTTGCGGCTGCCACAAGTGTTGAAGCACGCATTCAGCGCTTATTTAGTCGTGACGCAGACGTCGTTCATGAAAATGCAAACAAGGATAGTCATGTGTTCAACACGCAGCGTGACCTTGAAGCTGGTGCTGCAAGCCGTGCAATCGGTTTAAAGATGTTGCCAGACATTGTCGCCAAGGCGCATTTGCGTGGCGACATTCACTGGCACGATCTGGATTATTCACCGGTGACACCTGAAACCAACTGCTGTTTGATCGACTTTGACGAGATGTTGGCGCATGGATTCAAAATTGGTAATGCGTGGGTTTCTTCTCCACATTCAATTCAGACAGCAACGGCACAAATGTCGCAGATTATTGCCAACGTTGCGTCACTTCAGTATGGTGGCTGTTCGGCCAACCGTGTCGACCAACTGCTTGCGCCCTATGCCCAGTTAAATTATGACAAGCACATGGCAGATGCGAAGAAGTGGGTTGCAGAGGGCAAACGTGAAGATTATGCCCGCCAAAAGACACAGAAGGACATTTACGACGCGATGCAAGCGTTGGAATATGAAATCAATACGTTGTATTCCTCACAGGGACAAACACCATTTACGACTGTGAACTTTGGTTTAGGAACCAGCTGGATCGAACGCGAAATTCAACGGGCCATTCTACAGATTCGCATCAAAGGTCTGGGTAAGGAACACCGCACAGCCATTTTTCCTAAATTGATTTTTACTGTCAAACGAGGGCTTAACTTAGACCCACAGGATCCCAACTACGACATCAAAGAGCTCGCGATTGAGTGTTCTACCAAACGGATGTACCCAGACCTACTGATGTACGACAAAATCAAAGAATTGACTGGAAGTTTCAAGACGCCAATGGGTTGTCGTTCATTTCTTCAAGGTTGGAAGGATGAAAATGGCGTGGAGGTTAATTCCGGTCGAATGAATCTTGGCGTTGTGACGGTTAATCTGCCACGGATTGCCCTGTCAGCGCATGGTGACAAGTCATTATTCTGGGATATTTTCGAGGAACGGATGGCAGTGTGCCACACCGCCTTGGCGTACCGGATTGAACGGACGAAGGAAGCTAAACCTGAAAATGCACCATTACTCTATATGTATGGTGCGTTTGGCAAACGGTTGAAGCCAGAAGATGATGTCGATGAGCTGTTTAGAAATGAACGGGCCACGATTTCACTAGGCTATATCGGTATTTACGAAGTCTGCACGACGTTCTACGGACCAAAATGGGAACAGAATCCTGAAGCACATGACTTTGCTGAAAAGATTGTGTCCGCATTGCGTGATAAGTGTAATCAGTGGGCTAAGGAAAGTGGCTATCACTACAGTTTATATTCCACGCCTGCCGAATCTTTGACGGATACGTTTGCCAAGGATGATATTGACAAATTCGGCCGGGTCGCAGACGTTACCGACAAGGAATACTACACGAACAGCTTCCACTATGATGTCCGCAAGCATCCATCACCGTTTGAAAAACTGACTTTTGAAGAAGTCTTTCCAAAGTATGCATCGGGTGGTTTTATTCATTACTGTGAGTATCCAAACCTGAAACAAAATCCGAAGGCACTTGAAGCTGTTTGGGATTGGGCATACGACCATGTCGGCTATTTAGGGACAAACACGTCGATCGACCAATGTTTCAAATGCGGTTTTAAAGGTGAGTTTAAAGCGACAGCGAAGGGATTTGAATGTCCACAATGTGGTAACCACGACCCGCAATACTGTGATGTGGTCAAACGGACGTGTGGCTACCTTGGCAACCCGCAACAACGGCCCATGGTTCATGGCCGTCACATTGAAATAACGTCACGAAAGAAAAACATGACTTCGGAGATGATCAAACATGCAGCAGCGTACGAAAGGACCAAACAATCCGACTCCCAAAGAATGGTTGGCGAGTGAGCACAGTCTAGACTATGTCGCCGACTACAAACCGTTTAACTTTGTGGATGGGGAAGGGGTCCGCTGTAGCCTATATGTCAGCGGTTGTTTATTCCACTGTCCGGGTTGCTACAATGTGGCCGCACAGAATTTTCATTACGGACATCCCTATACACAAGATTTAGAGGACCAAATCATCAAAGATTTGAGTCAAGAATATGTTCAGGGCTTGACACTGTTGGGTGGCGAACCATTCCTTAATACGCACGTTTGCATTCAGCTGTGCAAACGGATTCGCCAGGAGTTTGGTCACGACAAAGATATCTGGTCATGGACCGGTTACAAGTGGGACGAGTTACTGAAGGATTCAGATGACAAGCTGGAATTGCTATCGTTGATCGATATCTTGGTCGATGGACGGTTTCTTGAACCACAAAAAGATCTCACGCTACAATTTCGCGGAAGTTCAAACCAGCGGATCATCGATGTACCAAAATCGTTGGCACAGGATAAAGTTGTAATTTGGGACAAGTTAGTTCGGTAGCTCAGATTACAAGACTACCAGGTTGATTTAGTGACATAACCGTTGCATCGACTTGAAGCCTTCACAACCCGAAGTCTCCAAGCTCGTCCTGCATGACTAAGTGGCCCAAAAACGTCCACTAAGTCATGATTGCACGGAACTCTGCTTCAAGTCGACTTCACTCGTTTACAAAGTGATCATCAAACATAATATTCTGTCGACAAGTAGCCTGTTACCGATGCTGTTTGTTTGAAATAAGTTACAAATTGAGCTGAAGGGGCGGTCGCGAAGACTCGAGGTTTTACGAGGCTCGAACTGGTCCCACGGCGGTATTCATTTTTGACAACGGTAAGCGTGCTTAACCACAATGCATATCATTAAAACAACAGTATTTAGGCACATCCACTAAGCGTTCAGAAGAGTTGCAATAGACTTTTTGAACGCTTAGTTTATTTCATAGAGGTTGAAACCGCTTCCATCAAATTCTATAATGACCCTAGTAAAGTTTAGTAAAAATATGTGGAGGCATCATTTATGAATTTTAGTCAGCAACCATTTGGGAACTTAAGCGATGGTCGGTCAGTAGATCAATTAATTTTAAGCAATGACAACCAAGTGTCACTTCGGGTGCTAACGCTAGGGGCAACCTGGCAAGCCTTTGACGTGCCGAACGGTAACGACCGTAAAAATTTGTTGATTAGTTACGATCAGTTAAAAGACTATGAAGCAACACCATTTTACGTGTGCAAGACGGTTGGCCGTGTGGCTGGTCGAATCGGCCAAGCAACATACGAGATCGATGGCAAGACGTATCACAGTGATCAAAATGAAAACAAGAACACTTTACACGGCGGTTTACACGGTTTCTCTGACCGCGTTTGGCGTGTCGTAGGTCATAAAGAAACGGCCAATGAAGTGTCTGTGACACTTGGTATCAGTGTGCAGGGCAGTGAGGATAATTTCCCTGGTGATATGGATGTCCTGGTTACTTACAGTTTGAACAATGACAACCGTGCCACTTGGTCAATTACTGGGACGGCGACTGCTAAAACATTGTTCAACCCAACGTTACACACCTACTTTAACGTCACTGATAATGATGCACTGACGACCCAACAATTACACATCAACGGCAAACAACGCGTTCTGTTGAACGACGAAAAGGTGCCAACTGGCGAGTTGAGTGATGCCACAGGATCGGCCTACGACTTTAGCACGACGGGCACTGTGACCGATCATTTGGATCAATTGAAGCAAGAAAATGGTGGCAAAGAATTTGATGATGCCTACCGTGTCAACGGGGATGCCCATACGCCAATTGCGACGGTGAGTGACCCAGCTAGTGGCCGCGCTGTAGACTTGTATTCGAGCCGCAATGGGCTAGTGATTTTTACCGCTGATCCATTGGCCTACGACAAGGATGAAGCCTATCAGGCCAGCCACCCATACACAGCTTTGGCGATGGAGGCACAGTGGTTGCCTGATGCCATTCATCATGACGGTTTTGGGGATGTCGTGTTACCAGCCAATGCGCCACAAACCTACAGTATTAGTTACCAATATCGTGAAACGAAGTAGTTGAATATCGTCTAGTACGTTTGTTGTCGATGAACAATCGATGGCAAACGTATTTTTTGTTTGTAAAACGAACTAAAAATTTTAGTAAAAATATTTTTGAATTCAAAATCTGATTGCACGGGCAAAACAACCGTTTGCACAACGTTTGTACAGCAAATCACATTGTTGAAAGTTTTAGTAAAACTGCTATGATCGATTTTGTAATCGCTTACATAACTTTTGGAATTTGGAGGTTTACATGATGGCTGATAAAAATCAGAAGATCAAAATTGACCCTGATAAGTTTGCGCGGGCAGTGCTGGGTGGCAACGCACAACACGAGGGTGAAGAAAACAAGTTGTATATCAAACGTCAGTTGACGCTGTACTTGGAATCCGTTTTGTTGGTGCAGGATTTCAATGGCTTGGAGGAAACGTCATTCGACATGGCGAAGGCAAAACAACGAAATGAAATTCTCGAAAAGGTGATCGAGCGTCGGTATAACTAATTTGATTACGAATGTTAAATCGCTTGAATCAAAAAGGAGAGCTTGAAGATGAATCAAGTCAAACAATATTTATCATATGCGCTTGGGGCGTTTGGTCACGATGCGTTCTACGCAACACTTAGCACTTATTTTGTTATTTTTGTGACGAGTCAATTATTCAGTTCAGGCAACCACGCGAATGACGCAAAAATGATCAGTGCCGTTACACTGACAATGGTTGTCATTCGAGTAATCGAAATTATCTTCGATCCGCTTATTGGTGGGATGGTTGATAATACACGTTCTAAATGGGGTAAATTCAAGCCATGGCTCATGATTGGGGCCACAATCAGCTCACTTATGTTAATCCTCATTTTCACGGATTTTGGTGGGCTTACCGTTAACAAACCGACATTGTATCTAATATTATTTGGAGTTGCGTTTGTAATTCTTGATGTATTCTATTCGTTTAAAGATATTTCTTTTTGGTCAATGTTACCGGCTTTAACCGTTGATTCAGGTAAACGTGCGCGTTTTGGTACCATTGCCCGTTTTGGTTCGACATTGGGTGCTCAAGGTGTTGCTTTAGTTATCATGCCGACAGTTACGTTAGTGTCAGGTTGGTTCGGCGGTGCGAAGGGTCAACAAACCCAAATTGGTTGGGTCGGCTTTGCTGTTCTAATTGGTGCCGTTTCATTCCTCGGGGCATTAGCAACAGCTTTAGGAACTAAAGAAGAAGATAACATTATTCGTGAAAACACTGAAAAGGTTGGCATTGTCGGTATTTTCAAAGTGTTATTCAAGAATGATCAGTTAATGTGGTTGGCACTATCCTACTTCATGTTGGCGTTCGGTTATGTTATTACGAACTCACTTTTCTTGTATTACTTTAAGTATGTTATGGGTAAATCAGGTGAATTCTCACTTGTTGGTGCTGTAACAGCAATTTTGGGTATCATTTCCGTTATCCTTTTCCCATTCTTGGAATCTCTAATCAAGCGGAAGGCCATTTACGTTGGTGGTATCTGTTTGATGCTTGTTGGGTATGTGATTTTTAACTTTGCTGGAACCAATTTGTTCTTGGTATTGTTGGCCATTTCGCTGATTTTTTTCCCATACCCAATGATTTTCTTGGCCGCCTTAATGACCATTACGGACTGTGTTGAATATGGTCAATTACGTTTGGGCACTCGTAACGAATCAGTTACGCTAGCCGTTCGGCCTTTGCTGGATAAGTTAGCTGGGGCATTTGCTAATGGGATTGTTGGTATTGCAGCTGTACATGCTGGCATGATTGGCAACGCAAAACCAAGTGACATTTCCGCATCACAAATGCTTAACTTTAAAACTTATATCTTCTATGCCCCAATGGTAATGCTCGTTATCGCCGCTATTGTTTACCTGACTAAAGTTACCTTGACCGAAGCTAAACATGCCGAAGTTGTTAAAGAACTTGAAAAGAAGCTCGGTGCAGATTCAGAAGATATCGCCAAGATTAAGTAATTAAAACATTAAAAAGGTGGTTTATACATTATGGATGCAGCAAGTATCAAACAGGAATATCAAAAAGTTTTTGACGTCGCACCACAGTCTGTTTTCTTCTCACCCGGTCGCATCAATCTGATTGGTGAACATACGGATTACAATGGTGGGCACGTCTTTCCTTGTGCGATTACATTAGGAACCTTTGGCGCTGCTTCACCGCGGACGGATTCCACGGTTCGTTTGTACTCGGCCAACTTGCCAAAAGATGGCATGTTAACCTTCGACGTCAATGACCTGGACTTCCATAAAGACTTTGGCTGGGGCAACTATCCTAAGGGGATGCTTTACGAGCTTGCTAAGAAGGGTGCCAAATTCGATCATGGATTTGACCTTTATGTCCATGGCAATTTACCTGATGGTTCAGGACTGTCCTCCTCAGCTTCATTGGAGTTGTTAGTCGGTGTCATCGCCAAAAAGTTGTACAACCTTGATGTTGAACAGATGGACTTAGTTTACGCTGGTCAACAGGTTGAAAATGACTACATCGGTTTGAATTCCGGTATCATGGATCAGTTTGCTATCGGAATGGGTAAGAAAGACCAAGCCATGTTCTTGGATGTCAACACGATGAAGTACGAATATTACCCCGTTGATTTGGGTGACAACGTTGTGTTGATCATGAACAGTAACAAGTCCCATGATTTAGCCAGTTCCAAATACAATGAACGCCGCTCCCAGTGTGAAGAAGCACTGCGTCGGATTCAAAAGGGTGTTGATGTTAAGACACTTGGTGATCTATCGAAGGAACAATTTGATCAGGCAACTTATCTGATCAATGATGACACATTGATTCGCCGGGCGCGCCATGCGGTGTTTGAAAACCAGCGAACCATCGATGCCAAACAGGCGTTGGACGATCACGATTTAAAGACGTTTGGTCACCTTGTTAGCGCGTCACACATTTCATTGCAGTATGATTATGAAGTGAGTGTGCCTGAGCTGGACACGTTGGTTGACACTGCTTGGGATCAAAAGGGCGTCCTCGGTGCCCGGATCATCGGCGGTGGCTTCGGTGGCTGTGCGATTGCAATCGTCAGTCGTGACCAAGTCGACCATGTGCAACAAGTTGTTGGCGACACATACCTGAAGCGCTTTGGTTATGCAGCAGACTTTTACGTGGCTGAAATTGCCGACGGAACTCACGAAGTTACGGCATAAACGTAGGAGTGAATGAAAATGGTAGAAGATGCAGTTGAGAATTTAATTGGATTGGCAATTCGCACGGGGGCAGCTGAACCGCTAGACCACGTGTACTTACGCAATGAAATCTTTGCTTTGATTGGTGACCAAATGGCGGTTCCACAGCAAGGCACGGGTGTGGAAGCAATCAGCGAAGCACTAGTAAATTCGGCGGTTACAAACGGAAAAATCGAGGATAATCAAACTGCCCGTGAATTACTGGATGGTCAGCTGATGGATTTGGTGACACCACGGCCCAGCCAAGTTAACGAACGTTTCTGGGAGGCGTACCAAACCAGTCCTGAGGCTGCCACAAAGTATTTTTATGGTCTGAGTCGAGATAATAACTACATTAAGACTAAGGCAATTGCTAAAAATATCGTGTTCAACACTGAAACGACTTTTGGCGATTTGGAAATTACAATCAATCTGTCCAAACCCGAAAAAGATCCAAAAGCGATTGCGGCTGCGGCTCACACTGCAGCTAGCGGTTATCCACTGTGTCAATTATGTTTGGAAAACGAAGGCTATCTTGGCCGGCTTGGTTATCCAGCGCGTAGTAACCACCGTGTTATTAGACTGACCATTGGCGGTCGTCCATGGGGATTCCAGTATTCGCCTTACGCATACTTTGGCGAACACGCTATTTTCCTTGATCAACAACACATCCCAATGAAAATCAACCGACAAACATTTACGAATCTGTTTGAGATTATTACTCAGTTTCCACAGTATTTTGTCGGTAGTAACGCTGATTTACCAATTGTTGGTGGGTCAATGCTGAGTCACGAACATTATCAGGGTGGCCGGCATAACTTTCCAATGATGAAGGCGCCAGTGGTTGATTATTTCAAACTGGCAGACTATCCTGACGTGTCAGCTGGCGTGGTGAAATGGGCCATGTCGACGATTCGATTGACCGGTACAAACCAGCAAAGTGTTGCTGATGCAGCTGAGCACATCCGTGAAGTTTGGAATCACTACGACGACGCGTCGGTTTCCGTCAAGGCCTATGATGGTGATACGCGCCATCACACGGTCACGCCGATTGCGTACCGTGATGGCGATAAATTTGTCCTCGACATTGTGTTACGGGATAATCAAACATCCGATGAGTATCCAGATGGCATTTTCCATCCACATCAGGATGTACAACACATTAAAAAGGAAAACATTGGTTTGATCGAAGTTATGGGTCGCGCCATTTTGCCGGCCCGATTGAAGACTGAAATGCAGGAAGTCCAAAAGTTCTTACTGGATCAACCAAACGACATGGCTGAGTATCACCGTTCTTGGGCGGAAGCACTCAAGCAAGACAATACGATTACACCTGAAAATGTTGAAACGATTGTTGATGGTGCGATTGGTAAGGTATTTGGCCGAGTCCTCGAAGATGCCGGTGTATTCAAGTGGAATGACGCTGGCCGTGCAGCACAAAAGCGGTTTATTGAAGCACTATAAAGGTGAGTATGATAAGGCCCGGGTAAAGTCGAGCAATAAAGTGGAGGTGACAAACGGTGGCAACGTTAAAGGATATTGCGGCACGCGCGAATGTTTCACTTGCCACCGTGTCACGCGTGCTTAATTATGATGCCTCCATGGTTGTGAGTGATGATACGCGGCAACGTATTTTTGAAGCAGCCGAGGCGTTGAATTATTCCAAACATCGGCGGGACCGCGACACGACGACAGTTAAACAATTAGCCGTGGTGGAATGGTACTCGCAGATGCAAGAAATGGAAGACCTCTACTACATGTCAATCAGAATTAGCATTGAGCATGCAGCGGAAAAGGCAGGTTTTCGTGTCCAGACGGTGTTCACGGGTGCGCTAGATCAAATTCAGGCAGGCACGTCCGTCGTGATTGCATTGGGTAAATATTCACCCGCAGAAATTGAACATTTAAACACGGTAACGGACCATCTGGTCTTTGTCGATTTTGACACCTTGGGTCAAGGCTACGATTCGGTTGTCACGGATTTTCAGCACGCTATTGGTAGTGCAGTTCAACAATTGTCGAATGGTGGTGCCCAAGACGTGGGGATGATCTGTGGAACTGAAACGACAGCGGATGGTCAACTTGTTATTGAAGATCCACGAAAAGTGCCATTTCAAACGGCAATGGGCGCGAACTATCATTCAGAATTTATGCGACAGGGGGATTATTCGCGACAATCCGGCTATCAACAAATGAAAGCCATGATTGATGCGCTAGGTGATCAATTGCCACATGGGTTTATTATCAGTAACGACGCGATGGCGGTTGGTGCGCTAAAAGCGTTGACGGAGGCACATATTACAGTTCCTGAGCGTGTTCAGCTCGTGACGTTTGATGACACCTCGATTGCCAGTTATGCCATTCCAGGACTGACTGCGATTCATGTTGCGACCAATCACATGGGCAAAGCGGCCGTTCATTTGGCACGGGAGATCCTGAAAAATGGACGTTCCGTCGCTAAACAGGTAGTGCTAGGCACGCGGTTGGTTAAGCGCGAGAGTACGAAATTTTAAAGTGATTGTTTTTGGGTGATGAAAACTGTGGTATTAGTCAATTGCTGACCAGTGATGCAATTGATCACGCACTCCTAAATCTTGAAAACTGTGCTTCACGTAAAATCACCTCATTCCCTTCAAGATTGGGAATGGGGTGATTATAGGTTAACAATCGTTTTCAGACCGAATTTACGTTGCAGTTCCTTGCTTGACCAGCGCGCTTGGACTTTAACCGAAAAATAGATCAGTCGGTGGTGATGACAGCGTCTGACATGCTTTTTAGCATCAAAGTGTGTACTGTAGGGGGTGGAGAGATTTGATTGCGTGACAATTGTGACCGCAATAATTCTACCTTTTATGAAAGGATTTTGATTATGAATAATGCATCATTTAAATACCCGGACCAGGCGGCCTATGAATTGGTTACCGCTCAATTAGCTGCTAAAAACATCACTTATAAAGACATTGCGGTGATTACTAAAGAATTGCAAAAACAGTATTTACCAGATGTACCACTCAGTGAGTTTGAAGCTGAAACACAAGACGTGCTGCACAAACGCGAAGTAATGAATAATGTCATGGTTGCGCTGGAACTTGACCGTTTGGCCACGGCACATGAATTGAAGGAACCACTGGAGTCGATTATTTGTAACGACGCTGGTGTGTTTGGTGTTGACGAGGGACTCGCGCTAAACATCGCTAACATCTATGGCACCATTGGCGTCACTAATTACGGCTATGTGGACAAGGTCAAGGAAGGTATTATCAAACGGCTGGATGAGGAGAAAGGCGACGAGGTCAACACGTTTATTGATGACATCATTGGCGCGATTGCTGCAGCGGTCGCGGCCAAGATGGCACACAAATACGCTTAGAATTTGCTAAGAATTCGACAGATTAGCAGACGACTAAATAATGTGCTAACGCCCGTCGCACTTATGAAACAATCAAATGTAAGCAAATGAAAGCACTTGTGAAAACAATCCAAACGTTTGCAGGATTTGGGCGATTGTCATATAATTACAGTCGTGTTAAACATATATTTTCCTTAAGGGAGGAAGTTCACCAATGACTGTTAAAATTGGTATCAACGGATTTGGCCGTATTGGTCGTTTAGCTTTAAAGCGGATCCACGAATTGAACACTAGCGACATCGAAGTTGTTGCAATCAATGATTTGACTACACCTTCAATGTTGGCTTACTTACTCAAGTATGACTCCACTCATGGCAAGTTCCCTGGTGAAGTTAGTTCAACGGACAAGGGCATTGTCGTTGACGGTAAGGAAATCCCTGTATACGCAGAACGCGATGCAAAGGACATTCCTTGGGTTAAGAACGACGGTGTTGACTATGTACTTGAATGTACTGGTTTCTACACTTCTGCTGAAAAGTCACAAGCCCACTTGGATGCCGGCGCAAAACGTGTTCTGATCTCAGCCCCAGCTGGCAAGATCACAACTGTTGTACCTGGTGTTAACTTGGACATCTTAAGCAACGACGACAAGATCGTTTCTGCTGGTTCATGTACCACTAACTGTCTTGCACCTTTGGCTTACTTCATGAACGAAGAATTTGGTATCAAGGTTGGTACGATGACGACGGTTCACGCCTTCACTTCAACGCAATCAATCCTTGATGGCCCTCGTGGTTCAAAGCCTCGTAACAACCGTACTGCTTCTGTTAACACGATTCCTCACTCAACTGGTGCTGCTAAGGCCCTTGGGTTGGTTATCCCAGAACTGAACGGTAAGTTACAAGGACACGCACAACGTGTTGCTGTTGTTGACGGTTCATTGACTGAATTAGTAACTGTTCTTGACAAGAAGGTTACTGCTGACGAAGTTAACGCAGCCATCAAGAAGCACACTGAAGGTAACGAAGCCTTCGGTTACAACGACGACGAAATCGTTTCAAGCGATATCATCGACGATTCACACGGTTCCGTATTTGACCCAACTCAAACGGAAGTTACAACTGCCGGTGACAGCCAATTAGTTAAGACTGTTGCTTGGTATGACAACGAATGGGGCTTCACTTGCAACATGATCCGTACGTTGTTGAAGTTCGCCACTTTGGAAGCTTAATTTAAACAATTACGTTTTTGATTAATGTGGCAAAGGCGGGAGGAGGAATACTCCGCCCGCTTTTTCTTTGAATGATTTAGTAGAATGGTTCACAAACATTTGCCTTTGTTTTCAGAAAATGGGGCTGTGAGTGGCTTTTACTACTAAAAATCGTTAAACTATATGCGTACGCAAAAATCGTTGGGAGGAAACTATTTTGGCTAAATTAACTGTTTCTGATTTAGATTTAACTGGAAAAAAAGTTTTAATGCGTGTGGATTTCAATGTGCCGATTAAAAACGGCGTGATTGGTAACGACAACCGGATCGTGGCTGCTTTGCCAACCATCAACTATGTCCTGGATCACGGTGGCCGTGCTATTTTGTTCAGTCACTTAGGTCGTGTTAAGACTGAAGAAGACAAAAAAGAATTATCAATGCGTCCCGTTGCAGAACGTTTGAGCAACTTGCTTGGCAAGCCCGTTACGTTTGTGCCAACAACACGTGGTCCACAACTTGAAGATGCCATCAATACCTTGAAGGATGGCGAAGTGCTGTTATTCGAAAACACTCGTTTTGAAGACTTAGACGGCAAGAAGGAATCTGGTAACAACCCTGAATTGGGTCAGTACTGGGCTTCACTTGGTGACGTTTTTGTTAACGATGCCTTCGGGACTGCTCACCGTGAGCACGCCTCAAACGTTGGTATCGCAACGGCCATGAAGACAGCTGGCAAGCCTGTTGCTGCTGGTTTCTTAATGGAAAAGGAAATCAAGTTCTT